>CAIUDO010000059.1 GCA_903897935.1 uncultured Pseudomonadota bacterium | reverse complement strand
CAATGGCGCGATGGTGACCCAACCGACCTTCACCTGAACGCGAACAACCCGGTCGACTGCCGCTGAGCGATCATGGCTTTGACCGGGCTGACCGCTGACCGCTGACTGCTGACCGCTTGTTCAAGGGCTAGAAGGGGCGCCCGCGCACCGCGGACCCAAAGGAGGCCCATGACCCGCTTGAACGCGCTCTCTACCCCAGAACCCATGCCGCTCGGCAAGGTCACGTGGAGGTCGGGCGGCGGCGTCGCCCTGCTGACCCTCAAGAACCCGCCCGCCAACGGGTACTCGTACGACATGATGCGGGATCTCGACCACGCGATCCTCCGCGCCCGCATGGACGACGACGTGCACACCATCGTGCTCAGCGGCGCCGGGGAGAAGTTCTTCTGCGCGGGCGCGGACATCTCGATGCTCGACGCCGTGACCCCGGCGTTCAAGTACATGTTCTGCTTGCACGCCAACGAGACGCTGCTGCGCCTGGAGCACACCCCGAAGCTCGTCATCGCCGCGTTGGGCGGGCACTGCGTCGGCGGCGGGCTCGAGGTGGCGTTGGCGGCCGACGTGCGCGTCGCGCGCCGCGGGTCGGGCAAGTGTGGCTTGCCGGAGGTCAAGCTGGGCGTCTTGCCGGGCACCGGCGGCACCCAGCGCCTCGCGCGGGTCGTCGGCAAGGGGCGGGCGATCGAGCTGATGGCGACGGGCCGGCTGCTCGACTACGACGAGGCGGCCGCGCTCGGGCTGGTCGAGCGGGTCATCGACGCCGACAGCGACGACGCCTTCCTCGAGGAGGTGCTGACCCAGGCGGCGGCGTTCGCGCCCCCGACCGCGGCGTCGATGGCGATCGGCCTGATGAAGCGCGCGGTGCAGACCGGCGCCGACCTGCCGCTCGAAGCAGGCCTGACGCTGGAGCGTGAGCTACAAGCGCGGCTGTTCGCCAGCGCCGACGCGCGTGAGGGCATCTCGGCGTACGTTCAGCGCCGCGGGCCCGTGTTCTCGGGGCGCTGACCGTCCGCCCACAGGCGCGCTCCGCACCGTGGTAGAGCCAGCGATGGAGGCCGCGTGCCGCCGATACCGACACCCAACGCCATCCCGCTCGCCCGCTTGCCGACGCCGCTCGAGCAGCTCCCGCGCCTTTCGCGGTGCATCGGCGTGGACCTCTGGATCAAGCGCGATGATCTGACGGGCCTCGGCGAGCACGGGAACAAGGTGCGCAAGCTCGAGCGCATCGCCGCCGACGCGTTGGCGGCCGGCGCCGACCTCCTGATCACCTGCGGCGGCATCCAATCGAACCACTGCCGCGCCACCGCGGTCGTCGCGCGGCGCCTCGGCCTCGACGTGCACCTCTTGTTGCGCGGCGAGCGGCCCGCCGTCCCCGAAGGGAACCTGCTGCTCGACACCCTGCTCGGCGCCCAGATCTCCTGGTGCGACGCCGACGCCTACCGCCACCGACGCGGCGCGTTGTTGGCCGCGCTCGCCGACGAAGCGCAGGCCCGTGGTTACACCCCGTACGTGATCCCAGAAGGAGGCAGCAACGCGCTCGGCGCCCTCGCCTACGCCGACGCCGCCGCCGAGGTCGCGCCGGATCGGTTCGACGCCGTCGTAGTCGCCGTCGGGTCGGGCGGCACCCTCGCAGGCCTCGTCGTGGGCCCCGACATCGGCCCGCTGCACGGCGTCGCGGTGTGCGACGACGCCGCGTACTTCACCGCGCGGGTCCAGGGCATCGTCGACGAGACGAACCTGGCGTTCGGTCGTCGTTATTCGGGCGCATCATCGTGGGTCGTGCACGACGCGTGGCGCGGTCCGGCCTACGGCGTCGCCGATCCGCCGACGTGGTCGATCATCCGCCGCGCCGCGCGCCTCGAGGGCCTCCTGCTCGACCCGGTCTACACCGGCAAGGCGATGCTGGGGCTCTCGGAGCTGGTCGCCAACGGCACGATCGGGGGCCGGGTGTTGTTCTGGCACACGGGCGGCGCGTTCGGGTTGTTTGGCCGGGGGCACGAGGTGAGCGCCTCATGATGCGGTCCCGCCGCGACGAGCAAGGCCGACGGCGGCTGCAGGCGCGGGCGCGGTGGCAAGCGCTGCGCTCGCGGATGGGCGTCGTCGCGGCCTCAGCGGCGGTCGCGCTCGGCCTCGGCGCGCCGCTCGCGTTGACCGCGGGCTACGGGGCGCTGGTGTCCGACGCATGCCAGGAGATCGAGGTCGTGGACCTGACCATCCCGCAGATCGTGGACGTGAAGCGGCGTAAGGAGCGCTGGCAGCTCGACGACGGCCCTGGCCCGTTGCCGCTGTCGGCCGACGAGGTGTCGTTCTTCGGCAGGGGCGCGTTCCCCGGGGCCGCCCGGGTCTGGTTCGCCGATGGCACTACGCGCCTCCAAGGCTCGTTCCCGCGCGACGAGCGTTGCATCAACCTCGACTTCACCGGCACCTTCGACCTGACGCGCGAGGGCCTGACCCTGCAACCGACGCGGGTGGTGATCGGCGATGTCACCGTGGATCCGTGGCCGACCGGCCCGATCATCCTGGATCCCCCCACCTTGATGCGCCTCGGCGCGCCCGACCCCGCGAACGTCGAGCACGCGTGGGTCGAAGGCGGGCGCCTGATGCTCGAGCTCTACGATCCGTGGGCGCTCCCATGGTGATCCGTACGTATGGGGTCGGGGCGCTCGTCGCCGCGCTGATGCCGCTCGGGTGCGCCTACACCGTCCAGGTGAGCTCCACGCCGCCCGGCGCCACGATGACGATGCCCGATGGTGCCATCGAGGTGACGCCGACCGAGGTCCGCGCGAAGGTGGCGCCGTGGGGCCACACCTGGGTCGACGTGACCGCGCCCGGCTACCGAACGCTGACCGTCGACTTGTCGACCTCGGAGGCGACGACGCGACGCGCGATCGGCGACCTGCTCTTCCACCCCGCGGCGGTGCTCGGCTACGAGCCGCGCGGCGACGTGATCTTCGTCCTGGTGCCGGAGCATGGCTCCGCCCCGGTCGCCGAAGACGAGCCGGACGGCCCATCAAGGCGCAAGCGGCCGTCGGACAAACCCTAGACTCAATGCCCTGGTAGGCTCGAGCACCTCACCGGGCGGCCCACGACGACCCTTACGCAAGGGCCGTCGAGGTGAAGGTGATGCTCACGGCGCTTCATCGAGAGCTGACGGCCGACGGCTGATCGCTGACGGCCGCTCGCTGCAATCACCTTGAGTGATCTGCATTGCTTCTAGAACGGGATGTCGTCGTCGCCGCCCGCGCCGCCGCCGCCGCCGTCCCAACCGCCGCCGGACGGCTCGAACCCGCCAGCGTCACCACCACCACCGCCGCCACCGTAGCCGCCACCACCGCCACCACCGCCGCCGCCGCCACCGCCGCCACCGCCCTCACGGCCGCCGAGGAAGCGAAGGTTGTCGCACAGGATCTCGGTGCTCCACCGCTCCTGGCCGTCCTTGTCCTGCCACTTCCGGGTGCGGATGCGACCCTCGATGAACACCTGGCGCCCCTTACGAAGGAACTTCTGCGCGTTCTCCGCGGTGCGCCCGAAGCAGACGACCCGATGCCACTCGGTGTGATCCGTCCAGTTGCCCTCTCGGTCCTTGACGCGCTCCGCGGTGGCGACGCGCAGGTTCGCGACGACCGTGCCCGAGCCCGCGGTGCGCACCTCGGGGTCCGCCCCGAGGTTGCCAATCAAGAGTACCTTGTTGATCATGTTGTACCTTCCTCGTGATGAATAGAAGCGATCGCGCCGGGGGCCGGTTCGGCCCGGCGGCGTTTGTTTAGCACCCGTACCCGGTCCTGCTCGCCCTCGCCCCCGCAGACTTCCGCCCTGGCCGAGCGACCCGCGCCGGTCACGTGCCCTGCAACAGCGTGCTGAACACGCCCCCATCGCGCGCCACCTCGACGACCACGAACGTGCCGGCCCGGTCCGCGAGCGCGTCCAGCGACGCCAGGTCCAGCGTAGGGGTGGCGGCCACGCGCGTGACGACGTCGCCCGCGACGATGCCCGCGCGGGCCGCGCTGGGGCTCGCCTCCAACACGATCAGCCCGCGCGCGTACGGCAGGCCAACCCGATGCAGCAGCTCGGACGTGGGCTCGGCCAAGACCAGCCCCCCCCACCCGCGCCACACGACCTGAAGATCGTCGACCGCCGGGCGCGACACCACGACCTCGACGGGCGTGACCGCGAACGTGCGGGCCTGATCCTCACGAACCACCTCGACCGCGACCTCCCGACCGACCGCCCGGGAGACCAGGCCCGACCGCAAGCCGCTCGCCGACAGCACCGGCACGCCGTCGACCGAGACGATGACGTCGCCGCGCCGGACCCCGGCGCGCTCAGCGGGAGAGCCCGCGACGACCGACGTGACCTCGGCGCCCGACCGGGTGCCGTCGCCGTCGACCGCGTCGACGGTGACCGCGAGCACGCCGACCCACGGCCGACGCACCCGCCCGAGCCCGACGAGGTCCTCGGCCACCCGCGCCACCAGGTTCGACGGCACGGCGAAGCTCACCCCCGAGCTCTGCTCGACGCCTGGCGCGTAGATCGCGGTGTTCAAGCCGATCACCCGCCCGTCGAGGTCCACGAGCGGCCCCCCGGACGACCCCGGGTTCACGGCGGCGTCGGTCTGGATGAAGTCCTGGATGTTCCACGGACCCATCCCGCGGCGCCCGAGCGCCGAGACGACGCCGAGCGACACCGAGGATTGGAAGTCGAACGGGCTGCCGACGGCGAGCACCGGCTGACCGACCCGAATCGCGTCCGAGTCACCGAGCGGCAGCCACGGGTACGGCCCCGGCGCGTCGAGCTGCACGATCGCCACGTCCGTCCGCGGATCGGATCCGACGACGTGCCCTGGGATCCGCCGCTGGTCCTGCAACACGACGACCACGCGATCCGCGCTCTCGACGACGTGATGATTCGTCAGGATCCGGCCCGAAGGGTCAACGATGACGCCCGAGCCCGACACGTCCTGCGGGGCCCGCTTGCGCTCGGGCAGCGCGGCGTCGTAGTCCTGCAGCAGCTCCCGAAGTGGCGGCGTGAACTCGCTCTCTTGCTCGACGCGCAGGTGCACGACGGCCGCGGTCGCGCGATCCGCGACGCTGACGAGCGCGCGCTCGAGCGGAGGCTCGGCCGCAACCGCGGTCCACATGGTGACAGTGACCCACACACACGGCCGTATCCGACCGGCCGGCCGGTGGCGCGCTCGGGGACGGGCTGCAATGTTGATCGCTGAACCGCCGTAGCCCGCCCCGGAGGTCCTATGTCCGTCACCCGAGCCGACGTGCGCGCCACGCTCTCCCACCAGCCCGCCTCGGCGCTGCGGTCGGTGCTCGATGCCGCCAAGGTGCCGTACAACGCCGATCTTCACGACGACGCGCCAGGCTTGGCCCACAAGGTCGCCGACGCCCTGTGGTGGGCCTACTGCACCCCGTTCGGCTACACGATCGACCGCGCCTCACTCGACGACATCGTCGCGCACGTCGCGAAGAAGGCGGGCCTCGCCCAGCAAGCCCGCGGGGACGACGCGTGGGCGGCGCTCGGCGCCCTCACCCGCGCGATCGTCGGGCAGGCCGAAGGCGGCGTCGCCCTGGAAGACGTCGACCCGTCCACGCGAGCGCGCTTGTTCCCGTCCGTTTGGCCCACGCTCGCGCTCGGATCGTCGTCGGGCGCGGCCTACGGCGTGGGGGCGGTCGGGCGCGTCGTCAAGTCGATCGGCGCCACCCCGATCGGGCGGGTGCTGCCGCTGCTGCCCACCGTGGGGCCGTGGTTCGGAGTCGTGACGCGCGGCGCGGGCGTCGCAGCGGCGGTCGGCACACCCGCAGCCGCGGTGCTGGCCGTCGCCACGGTCAACCAGGCGATGGGCACCAACTACCAGCGCCTCGTCCCGCTGCTGCTCGGCGTCGGCGCGCTGCGCGCCGAGCCGGTGGTCGACGCTCATGAGGCGCCGCCCGAGTCAGCGGAGTCATGACGCGCGGGCAGCCACCGGCAAGCCGTGCGCCGCAGCGACCCGGTCGTAGTAGTCGATGACGGATCGGACGTACGCCCGCTTCTCCAAGTAACTCCCCGGGAAGAAGCTGCGCTTGAACCCGTGCAGCACCACGTGGCGCAGCTCAGCCGGCTGGAACTGGAACGCTGCGCACGCCAGGGCGAGCTCACGCTTGACCGTCGTGTCGGACACGAGCCGATTGTCGGTGCACAACGTCACGGACAACCGCTCGCGGACCATGCGCCCGACCGGGTGGTCGGCGACCCGTCGCAGCTCGGGCATGGTCTGCATGTTCGAGGTGATGCACACCTCCAGCGTGATGCGCCGGTCGGCGACGTACTCGGACAGGCGCCGAACGTACTGGTGTGCGTCCCCGTCGACCTTCACCTTGTCCACCGAGTACAGGTGGGTGCCGTGACCGATGCGATCCGCGTGCAGCTTGGTGATGGCCTGGAAGATGCTCTCGGGCCCGTAGGCTTCGCCGGCGTGCACCGTCTTCTTGAGGAAGGCGCGCGTCGCTTCGTCGTAGGCGTCGATGTGGTCGGACGCCGGGTGCCCGGCCTCGGCACCGGCGAGGTCGAACCCGACCACCGGCACGCCGAGGCGGTCGCGCACGTCGACCACGGCGCGCACCAACGACTTCGACGCCGCGCCGTACACCTCGGGCATCGGCCACCGATCGAGCACGCTCACGAGCTGCTGGAAGTACGGGCTGAATCCCCCAGTGAACATCCGCATGGCGCAGGCGATGATGCCGTAGCGGAAGGGCGGCTCCCCGCGCACGACCACCGCCTCCGAGGCCTCGTGGTCTCGCCGAACGCGGTCGAGCCCGCGGTCCACCGCCTGAAGCACCCGCCCGATGTCGAGGCCCGGTCGGACGTGAAGCTGCGGCGCGAACCGCACCTCGACGTACCGCACCCCCTCAGCGAGGCAGTCCTCGCCGAGCTCGAACGCCGCGCGCTCGAGCGCGTCTTCGTCGGAGAGGACCGCGGTCGTGTAGGCGAACCCGTGCAGATAATCCGGTAGATCCCTATACTTAGGCTTGAAGACCAGCTCGCGCAGGCCGGACTCGGTGTCGGACGGGAGCGCCACGCGACGCTCCTTGGCGAGCTCGATGAGCGTCGGGATGCGCAACGAGCCGTCGAGGTGGCAGTGCAGATCCGTCTTTGGTAATGCCGCGAGCAGTGCTTCGGTGTACATCACGCCTCCCGCGCCCAGGTAGCCCGTCGCCACCGCGGTGGGCGGGCGCATCTCCAATCCTAGCGTTTCTCGTACTTTATTAGAAAATCAAGCATGACCGCGCGCGGCGCCCTTGAAACCGCGCGGCCCCTTGGCTAACCACGTCCTCCCCGACCCTGGGGACCTGGAGGAGCGATGAAGCTTCCCATCGACGTCCGCGAATCGCTCGTCGAAGGGCTTGACGATTTCCTGGAGGCCTTCGCCACGAGCCCGGATGCCGAGGCGGTGGCGGCCTTCGTCGTCGAGCAGCTCGAAGCCTTCGCCGACGATGCGGGCATCGACGACATCATCGCGGGCCTGGAAGAGTCAGGTGGCATCGAGACGACGCTGCTCGAGACGCTCGAAGGCGAGCTGTCGTCGAACGACGAGCTCGAGTTCACCGGCGAGGAGGTCGTGAGCCTGTTGGAGAAGGCGTGCGACATCGAGTGGGAGGACGACCTGTCCGAAGAGCTCGAAGACGACGACCTCGAAGACGACGACGACGAGGACGAAGAAGAAGAGGAAGACGAAGAGGACTGACCAACGGGCGTCGGCGCTCCGGGGCCGCACCAGGGTGCTCGGCCGGGCCATGCGAGCGCCGCTGCAGCGTGCGAACGCCGCGGCTGGGCGTCCACGACGCTCTTGCATCCTTGCAACCCTCGGTCGCGCGGTAACGTCTCCACACGGCACGCGTCATGCGCAGCCGCCGCGCGCTTCGCCATCTCCTTCCTCGTGAACGGTGAGGAGTGCGCGTGACCTCGTCGGGTCCGCGCAGCGCGCTTGGTCCTCGTTTGCCGGAACACCACGCCGGCGTCGCCATGGACGACGGAGCTCCCGGGGCCGCGCGCACGAACGAGCCTTGACCTACGCCCGTTCCGCACCTGGCGGGCGCCGCGGCCGTCGGCGTGTCACGTCTGCAATCCTGCCGCGCGCACAGCGAAAGTGCCTTGCGGATTGCCGCGTCCGAGATACACCACAACACTGTACGGGAGTTGTGATGTACGACCTACAAGCCACCTGGCTTCCTGGTCGACGTGTCTTGTTCTGGTCCGCGGCGAACCCGACCGACCAAACAGAGCGCGCCGTAGCAGAAGAATTGCCCTCCATCGCAGAGCGTGGCCACGTCGCGCACCACACGCTCGCTGCTCCCGGCGCCCCCGGCAAGCGGCAAAAAGTGAGGGGGATCGAGGTCGGCATCGAGGCAGCGCTCCCCGCTCTAAGCAGGATCGGGCGCGATGCTCGCGTGTCCGAGAGCGTGCAAGCATGGTCGCTCGCGTGCAAGCTGGCGCTGGAGCTGGCGGCGCGCCAACGGGTCGTACCCACCGTGCAACAGGGAGAGGCTCGTTGGATTGCGCTGCTGTCCCGTGAGGAGGACCGTCAGCGGATCGACGCGATCGCCGACGCGATGCCGGTCGCGGCGCACGCCGTCCCCGCGTCGGACCGGGGCGCGGTCATGGTCCCGGCGCCGCGTGTCGCGGTGCGGTCGTTCGTGGACGCGGCGGTCGATTGTCTGTACCGGCAGAACGCCCACCCTGGCCCGACGCGCGGGTGGGGTCTCGAACTCGCCACGTCATTGCGCGGCGATCAACCCGCGTTTACGCCACGCGACGCCCGCAACCAGGGCGTGCCGCAGATGGTCGCCGCGTGGTCGTCGTCGACTGAGGCGGGTGGGCTGCGCGTCGGGTTCCACTTGCAGGCACCCGCTGCGGACCGTCCGGAGTTCGTGTTGTCGGTCGCCCTGCACGACGCAGAAGACCATACCCTCTGGACCAAGGCTGAAGACGCTTGGCGCGCCGGCGGTCAGCTCGTGATGGGGGGTCGGGTGCACTCGGCGCCCGCGCGCACCCTGCTCAAAGGTTTGGCGCGCGCGTGGGCCATCTACCCGCCGCTGCGCGCCGTCGTCGCGGGGCGGGCGGCGCCGGGCTCCATCTCCTGGAAGACGGACGAAGCGTGGGCGTTCTTGTCCGGCGCGTGCGAGCGCTTGCGCGACGCCGGGTACGTCGTACACCTGCCGGCGACGTTCGAAGGCTCCGAGCACCAGCGCATGCGGGCGCGGTTGCACATCGAGACCGAGCACGATCCGATCGGGACCGAGCTGCTGGCCCACTGGGAGGTCGTGCTCGGTGACGTCGTCGTCGACGGGACCGACTTCGCGGCGTTGTTGGAGCAGAAACAGCCGATCCTGCAGTTCCGCGGCCAGTGGGTCGTGCTGGATCCGAAGGAGCTCGCCCGCCTCCCGCAGAACCTCCAAGCCGAGACCAAGATGCCCGCGCCCGAAGGGCTGCGCGCGGTGCTGGTCGGCGACCACGAGGGCGCCCCGGTGGTGCCCGGTCCGCGTCTGAAGGGCATCCTCGACACGCTCAAGGAGCCGCCGGAGGTCGCGGTCCCCGCCGGGTTCCGCGGCACCCTGCGCCCCTACCAGATGCGCGGCCTCGCCTGGTTGACCGCGATGGGTCGTCTCGGGCTCGGTTGCTGCCTCGCCGACGACATGGGTCTCGGCAAGACCGTCCAGCTCATCGCCCACCTGTTGGCGCGTGGCCGCGGCCGGCCGTCGTTGGTGGTGTGCCCCACGTCGGTGATCGGCAACTGGGCGCGGGAGATCGCCCGGTTTGCACCGACGCTGCGGGTCGGCCGCTACCACGGCTTCGACCGCGATGACTCCGTGATCGACAAGTCCGACGTGATCCTCACCACGTACGGTGTGCTCGTCCGCGACTCAGCGCTGTTCGAGTTCACCAAGTGGGGCGTGGTCGCGCTCGACGAGGCGCAGGCGATCAAGAACCCGGTCAGCCGGCGCGCCCAGTCGGTGCGAAAGCTCACGGTCGCCCACCGGATCGCGCTCACCGGCACCCCGGTGGAGAACCGCCTCGACGAGCTGTGGGCGTTGATGAGCTTCCTCGTGCCTGGGCTGCTGGGCAGCCGCCAGCGGTTCCAGCGCGACTTCGCGGTCCCGGTGGAGCGGTTCGGCGACGACGCCGTGGCGCGTCGCCTGCGCGCGACCGTCGCTCCGTTCTTGCTGCGTCGTCTCAAGAACGACCCGACGATCGTTCCGGATCTACCCGACAAGATCGAGCGTCGCGACTACGTGCCGCTCACGCGCGAGCAGGCCGACCTCTACCAGGAGACGGTCGACGACTACATGCAGCGCATCCGGGGCTCGACCGACATCGCGCGCCGCGGCCTCGTGCTGGCCATGCTCACCAAGCTCAAGCAGGTCTGCAACCACCCGTCGCAGCTGCTGGGCGAGAAGGGCGGCACCCTCGACGGTCGGTCCGGCAAGCTGGCGCGGCTCGAAGAGCTCGTCGAGACGTTGCTCGACTCCGATCAGCGCGCGCTCATCTTCACCCAGTACAAAGAGATGGGGTCTCTGCTCGCGCGGCACCTGCGCGACACGTTCGACGTCGAGGTCGCCTTCTACCACGGAGGGACGCCCACCCGGCAGCGCGAGTCGATGGTCAAGGCGTTCCAGGAGGATCCGAACGGGCCGCGGTTGCTGATCGTGTCGCTGAAGGCAGGCGGCACCGGCCTCAACCTGACCGCGGCCACTCAGGTCATCCACTACGACCGGTGGTGGAACCCGGCCGTCGAAGACCAGGCGACGGACCGCGCGTACCGCATCGGCCAACGCAAGAACGTGCTGGTGCACAAGCTCATCACGCAGGAGACGCTCGAAGAGCGCATCGACGCGATGATGGAAGAGAAGCGTGCGCTGGCTGGTTCGGTCGTCGGCGCGGGTGAGCACTGGATCACCGAGTTCGACGACGACGCGCTCGCGCGCCTGGTCGCGCTCGGCGGGGACGCGGTACTCGACGAGAACCTTGGGGAGAACGAGGAATGAGCTTGGACTTTCCGATGCGCAGCCAGACCGCGGCGCGGATGCGGGCCCCCAACGACGGCATCGTCGCCAGCCAGCACGCTCAGGGGTGGATCGCCAAGCGCTGGCTGTCCATGCTCAACGACTTGCCGCCGACGCTCGGGCCGAACCTCGCTCGTGGGCGCGCGCTCGCGCGGACCGGTCGCGTGCGCGATCTGTGGTTCGCGTCCGGGCTCGCCAACGCCGAGGTGGTCGACGACGAGGTGTTCGTCGCTTCGGTGCGCGTGAAGCCGTTCTCGGACGCACAATGGGACCGGGTGGTCCGGGCGCTGCTCGGCGACCTGTCGGTCGTCGCGGACCTGCTCGAAGGCACGCTCGATCCCAAGCTCCCGCTCGATCTCGCGCGGGCCGGCATCCACCTGGTCCCGCGCAACGCCGAGATCGAGTCGGATTGCCAGTGCTCCGACTTCATGGTCCCGTGCCGTCACGTCGCCGCGTTGCACGCGCTGCTGGCCGACGCGCTCGATGGCGACCCGCTGTTGTTGTTCACGCTGCGCGGCAAGTCCCGCGACGAGCTGGGCGCGTTGCTGCGGGCAGCGTGGGGCGACGTCGGGCAGCAAGAGGCGTCCGAGCCCGACCTCGTCCCGGTGCCCGACGACGACGACGCGTTCTTCTACGGCCGCAACGGGCCCGCACGCATCCCGATCGTCATGCGAGCGTCGGAGACGGTCGCGGCGGGCGTGACCGCGCTCGGCCCTGCCCCGGGCGACGTCGACCTCGAGAAGGCGCTCGGCCCGCTCTACGAAGCGGGCGCGAAGGCCGCCATCGAGCTCGCCCTCGCGGAGGGCCCGGAGTCGGACCAGCGGTGGCGCCGCGCCCGGACCGAGGTCCTCCCCCTGGACGAGGACTGGACCGAGAAGGTCGTCGACGCGTTGTGCTCGATCGAGCCCGCGACCGACAAGCAGGTGGCCGCCAAGCTGCAAGCGGGTGTGCACGAGGTCCGGCGCGAGCTGCTGGAGCTGGAGACCCAAGGCATGGTCGTCCGCACCGCGAACCGCGACGGCTCGGCGAACTGGATGCTTGGCTGAGGCCCACGCGGCCGCTGGCCTCGTGGGAGGCTGGCGCGGGCCGATGGGGACTGCCGAGTGAGAGCCCGCGCTCCGGAGTCGGCGGTGGTCGGCCTCGTGGGAGGCTGGCGCGGGCCGATGGGGACTGCCGCGTGAGAGCCCGCGCTCCGGAGTCGGCGGTGGTCGGCCTCGTGGAGGCTGGCGCGGGCCGACGGGCGCGGAGCGCGGACGCTTCGTCCGCATGGGAGGCCGCGGCGTGCCGGGGGGCGCGGGCTGGAGGCGTCGCCGGCCCTCGCACCGGCCCGATTGGCCAGCTGAATGACGGTTCAACCGTTATCGGCCGCCACCCGGAGCACTGCACAAGATTTGAGACAACGCCGATTCTCGCGGTGTAGCGTCGCGACGGGCGACGAACGCGCGGCGTGGGGATACACCCGCGGCCCGGATCGCTAGGTCTCCAGGAGCGCGACATGCCCGGCGTCGTCCTCGTTCTGCTTCCGCCGTCGGCGAATCACCTCGAACCGCTCGTTCGGCGCTGCGGCGCCGTCGCGGTCATCGACGCCACCGGCCCCCGCGTGCCCACCGTGCCCGACGGCGCGTGGGTGCGCACCCGCCCTGGTCGCCCTGCCCCTGGCACTGGCCCAGTCCTGCTCGCGGAGGACGGCGCCCCGGTGCCGGGCCGCGACACCTGGCTTGAGGTCAGCGCGCCGCGCGGCGTGCCGGCCGGCTTCGCGGGCGTCCTCCTCAAAGGCAGGGAAGCGGGCGGCTCGTGCGCAGACTCCGACGGGCTCGAGCTGCTCGCCGCGTGCCCGGAGCCGGGCCGGGTCTTGCTCGACGCCGGGGTCGGCCCGCGCGGCGCCGCCGCCGCGTTCGCGCTCGGCGCCGCAGGGGTGCTGGTGCACGAGACCCTGACCGGTTGCCCCGAGATCGCGCTCCCCGCGGCGCTGGAGCGGCGCCTCGCCGCGAGCGACGCGTCGTGCACCCGCGTCGTCGCGGGGCTGCGGGTGGGCAACGCCCCGACCTCGCGCGCGCTGCGTAGCTTGCTCTCCGGCGCGGACCCGTGGGCGCTCGCCTCCGACGCCTGGACGTCCGGCGATCTCAGCAAGCACCTCTGGCTCGTCGGCCAGGGCATCGCCATCGCGACCGGGCTCGCCGAGCGGTACGGCTCGCTCGCCGCGCTGCTCGCCGCGTACGTCGGCGCGGCCACTGAGTGGCCCGACGCGGTGCGCCGCGCGCGGGTGGTCACGGCGTCCCGAACCGCGAGCACCGCCGCGGGGCTCACGCCGGCCGGGACCGCGGCGGAGAGCGGGACGATCGTAGGGTCGTCGATCCTTTGGCAGCAGGCGGAGTGGCTCGACCGCCCGATCGTCGGACGCCCGCTCGAGGCCGCGGTCGCCACCGGGCTCGCGGTCGTCGCGCCCCCGGAGGCGTTCGAGGCCGCGCGTGCCGCCCTGCTCGCGAAGGCCGACGCCCTCGGGCTCACCCCCAAGCCGACACTTCCGGTATCCGCCCTCCCGGCGCCGGCCCCCGCGCCAGAGCCGGCACCACCACCCCCGGTCCCGGCCCCTACCGCCGCCGCGGCCCCCGCCGCCCACTACGGCGGCGCGATCGCCATCATCGGCATGGGCTGCCGGTTCCCCGACGCGCCCGATCTCGGTACGTACTGGAGCAACCTGCTCGGCGGGGTGTGCTCGATCCGAGACGTTCCGACCGAGCGGTGGGACCCGGCCCTCTTCTACGACACCGACGCCGCCGTCCCCGATCGCACCTACACGCGCATCGGCGGCTTCATCACGGACTTCGTGTTCGAGCCCAAGCGCTTCCGCATCCCCCCGCGCGTCGCGGCGCAGATCGACCCCGTGCAGCAGATCACCCTGTGCGCGGTCGCCGACGCCATGTCCGACGCTGGCCTGGCCGTTGACCGGTCCAGCGCGGGGAAGGCGTTCGACCGTGACCGATGCGCCGTCATCCTCGGAAACTCGCTCGGCGGCGAGGTCAAGGATCAGTACGCGGTCCGCGTCGCGTGGCCGGCGGTGGCGGACCACCTGAGCCGTAGCCCAGCCCTCGCGGCGATGTCCCCGGGCGCCCGCGCGGCCGCGCTCTCCGAGCTCGAAGCGGCGTACAAGGCGGGCCTGCCCCAGATCGACGAAGACTCGATGCCTGGCGAGCTGTCGAACGTGATCGCCGGCCGCGTCGCGCAGGCGTTCGACCTCGGCGGGGCCAACTTCACCGTCGACGCCGCGTGCGCGTCGTCGATGGCGGCGATCCAGGCGGCGGTGAAGGGCCTTCAGGACGGCGACTTCGACCTCGCGATCTCGGGCGGCGCCGACCGGTCGATGAACGTGTCGACGTACGTGAAGTTCTGCAAGATCGGCGCGCTGTCGCCGGATCACTCCGCTCCGTTCGACGCGAGCGCGAACGGCTTCGTGATGGGCGAAGGCGCCGGCGTGCTCATCCTCAAGCGGGTCGAAGACGCCGTCCGCGACGGTGACCGGATCTACGCCGTCATTCGGGGCGTCGGTGCGTCGTCGGATGGCCGCGGCAAGGGCATCACCGCGCCGAACAAGGCCGGGCAGCTCCGCGCGTTGGCGCGGGCGTACGAGGCCGCCGGGGTGTCTCCGACCGAGGTCGATCTGTTCGAGTGTCACGGCACCTCCACCACGGTCGGCGACAAGGTCGAGGTCGACGCGTTGTCCGAGTTCATCGGCGCCGGGAAGCGCGGCGGGCGTGGCCCGGCGCGGATCGGCTCGGTGAAGTCGAACTTCGGCCACCTGAAGTCGGCGGCAGGCGCCGCGTCGTGCATCAAGGCGGCGCTCGCGCTGCACCACGGCGTGCTCCCCCCGAGCCTCGGCTACAAGACGCCGCGCGCCGACCTCGACTTGTCGACGGTGCCGCTGGCGGTCCAGACCACGCCCGAGCCGTGGACCGCGCCGATCCGCCGCGCGGGTGTGTCGGCGTTCGGGTTCGGCGGCACCAATTTCCACGTCGTGCTCGAGTCGTTCGTGGGGCAGCCGCTGCCCGGGAGCCAAAAGCTCGCCGCGCCTCCGGATCAGGCGCTTCCTCCCGTCGCTGCCCGCCCCACCAAGGCAGCCCCGGCACCGGCGGCCCCCGCCGCTCCGCCCGCGGCCGCCCCGCGCGCCCCCCACGTCGAGATCGTCGAGCGCCCGCTCCCCGAGGGCCTGTGGGCCACCTCCGCGCGCGACACCACCACGCTCGCGCGCCAGGTCGAAGACCTCATCGCGGGGCGCAGCGCGCCGTGGAACCCGTCGGCGCCGATCCGGGTCGCCGCCGCCGCCGACTCCGTCGAGCAGCGTCGGGATCAGCTCGAGCGGGTGCGAGACGCCGCGATCGGCAAGAGCAGCGTCGACCGGGTCCGTAGCCGCGGCATCCACTACGAAGACACGCCGTTCGACGGCAAGCTCGCGTTCGTGTTCACCGGCCAGGGGAGCCAATACCTGGACATGGGCCTCGATCTGGCGCGCGACTACCCGGTCGTCGCCGCCACGTGGGCGGAGGCCGACGAGGTGCTGCTGCCGGCGCTCGGCCGCCCGATCACCGACTTCGTGCGCTCGGACTCCGATCTCGGCGGCACCGAGGAGGAGCGTGAGCTCCGCTTGCGCCGCACCGAGTACAGCCAGCCGGCGACCCTCGCGCTCGACGTGGCGATCCTCCGCTTGTTCGCGTCGTATGGCGTCACGCCCGACGTCGTCGCGGGGCACTCGCTCGGCGAGTACGCCGCCGCCGTCGCCGCGGGCGTGATGACGTTCGCGCAGGCGCTACACGCGGTCAGCGCCCGTGGGCGCGAGATGGCCGCGATCCGCATCGACGATCCGGGGCGTATGTACGGCATCGCCGCCGGGGCCGAGCAGGTCGACCAGGTGCTGTCCGAGATCGACGGGTACGTGATCGCGGCGAACAAGAACTGCCCGAGCCAGACCGTCATCGCGGGGGCGTCCGACGCCGCTGACGCCGCGGCCGAGCGCTTCCGCGCCCTCGGCATCACCGTGCACCCGATCCCGGTGAGCCACGCGTTCCACTCCGCGATCGTCGCGCCCGCGTCGGGGCCGCTGCGCAAGGTGCTCGCGGGCCTGGGCCTGCAGGCGCCGCGCCGCCCGATCACCACCAACGTCAACGCGGCGCCCTACCCCACCGGCCCCGACGCGGCCAAGCAGATCATCGACCTCTTGGCGCGCCAGATCAGCGCTCCGGTCGAGTGGACCGCGCAGATCGAGCACATGTACGCCGACGGCTGCCGCGTGTTCGTCGAGTGCGGGCCCAAGCGCGCGCTGAGCGGGTTCACCGTCTCCATCCTCAAGCGGCGACCACACCGCGCGCT
>CAIUDO010000058.1 GCA_903897935.1 uncultured Pseudomonadota bacterium | reverse complement strand
GGTCAAACTGACCGGTTTCAACCGCTTTGATTTCACCGTGAATCGCAATCAGCGCATCGCAAAATCGGTCAAGTTCCGCCTTCGATTCGCTTTCCGTTGGTTCCACCATCAGCGTGCCGGCGACCGGCCACGACATCGTCGGCGCGTGGAAGCCGTAGTCCATCAGGCGCTTGGCGACGTCTTCCGCGCCGATGCCGCTCGTCCGCTGGATCGGCCGCAGGTCGAGGATGCACTCGTGCGCGACGAGCCCGCCCGCGCCCCGGTACAGCGTGTCGAACGCGCCCGCGAGCTTCCGCGACACGTAGTTGGCGTTCAGGATCGCCACCGCGGTCGACTGCCGGATGCCGTCGGCGCCGAGCATCGCGATGTAGGCCCACGAGATCGGCAAGATGCTGGCCGAGCCCCACGGCGCCGCCGACACCGTGCCGCACGGCGTAGCGCCGCCGGTCGGGATGACCGGGTGCCCCGGCAAGAACGGCGCGAGGTGCGACTTGACACAGATCGGGCCCATGCCCGGCCCGCCCCCACCGTGCGGGATCGCGAACGTCTTGTGCAGGTTGATGTGGCACACGACCGCGCCGAGGTCCGCCGCGTACGCGACGCCGACCAGCGCGTTCAGGTTGGCGCCGTCGAGGTACACCTGCCCGCCGCGCGCGTGGATGACGTCGCAGATCCGGCGGATCCCGTCTTCGAACACGCCGTGCGTCGACGGGTAGGTGACCATCAGCGCCGCGAGCTTGTCGGCGTGCTGGTCGGCCTTCGCCTCGAGGTCGGCGAGGTCGATGTCGCCGTTGTCCAAGCAGTTGACGACGACGACGTCGAGGCCGACCATCGCGGCGCTGGCGGGGTTGGTGCCGTGCGCGGAGCGCGGGATCAAGCAGACCGTCCGCGCGACGTCCCCGCGCGCCAGGTGGTACGCCCGGATCGTCAGCAAGCCGGCGTACTCGCCCTGCGAACCGGCGTTCGGCTGCAGCGAAACCGCGTCGAAGCCGGTGAGGGCGGCCAGCCACGCCTCGAGGTCGTGGAACAGCCGCCGGTAGCCCTGCGCCTGCGACGGCGGCGCGAACGGGTGGATCTTGCCGAACCCTTCGAAGGTGACCGGGATCATCTCGGTGGCGGCGTTGAGCTTCATCGTACACGATCCCAGCGGGATCATCGCGGTGTCGAGACCCAGGTCGCGGTTCTGCAACCGGCGCAGGTACCGCATCATCTCCGTCTCGGAGTGGTGACGGGCGAACACCGGGTGCGTCAAGAACGGGGACGTGCGCGCGAGGCCCCCGAAGTCCGACGATGGAGCGGCAGCTTCGACCACCTCCAACGAGTCGGTGCAGCCGAACACGACGAGCAGGTCGCGCAGGTCACGCGCGCCGACCGTCTCGTCCAGCGCGACCGCGACGCGCCCCTCTCCGAGATCACGCAGGTTGATCTTGCGGTCCCGAGCGCGCTCCAGCACCTCGTCCCGACGCGCGCCCGCCTGCACGACGACCGTGTCGAAGAACACGTCCGCGGACACGGTGAACCCGCCGCGACGGGCCCCTTCTCGCACGACCGCGGCCGCCTTGTGGACCCGGCCGGCGATGCGGGTGAGCCCGTCCGGCCCGTGCCAGACGGCGTACATCGAGGCGATCACCGCGAGCAGGACCTGCGCGGTGCAGATGTTGCTGGTGGCCTTCTCACGCCGGATGTGCTGCTCACGGGTCTGCAGCGCCATACGCAGCGCGCGGTTGCCGTCGACGTCCACCGCAACGCCGATCAAGCGGCCGGCCATCTGGCGGACGAACTCGTCCTTCGTGGCGAAGAACGCGGCGTGCGGGCCGCCGTACCCCAGCGGGACGCCGAAGCGCTGGCTGTTGCCGAGCGCGATGTCGGCGCCGAGCTCACCTGGGGGCGTGAGCAGGGTGAGCGCGAGCAGGTCGGTGGTGACGGCGACGAGCGCCCCGTGCTGGTGCGCGGCCTCGACGAACGGCCGGAGGTCGCGGACGACGCCGTCGGTCCCCGGGTAGCCGAGCAGCACCCCGAACGTGGGACGGTCGTAGACCCACGACGCGGGGTCGCTGACGACCACCTCGATGCCGAGCGGCTCCGCGCGGGTGCGCACGACCGCGACCGTCTGCGGGTGGGTGGCGGCGTCGACCAAGAACACGCGGGCGTCCTTCCGCTTCTTCTGGCAGCGCAGCGCCATCGTCATCGCTTCGGCCGCCGCGGTGGCCTCGTCGAGCAGCGACGCGTTCGCGACCTGCATGCCGGTCAGATCACACACCATCGTCTGGTAGTTCAGCAGCGCCTCGAGCCGGCCCTGCGAGATCTCGGCCTGGTACGGCGTGTACGCGGTGTACCACCCGGGGTTCTCGAGCAGGTTGCGCTGAATGACCGGCGGCGTGACCGTGCCATGGTAGCCCATACCCAGGTATGAACGCCAGACTTCGTTCTCGGACGCGTACGCGCGCAAGCGATCCAGCGCCGCGCGCTCGTCGAGGGCGGGCGGCATCGCCGGCGGGCGGGTGGGGCGCAGCGCGGCGGGCACGGCGCGGTCGAGCAGCTCCTCCAACGAGCCGAGCCCCAACGTGGCCAGCATCTCCTGGATCTCTGACGGGCTCGGACCGATGTGCCTGGACGCGAACGCCTCGGGACTGAACGACGACATACCGACCTCCGGGGGCCCCACGTACCGCGGCCCCGGTGCCGAGCAACGGCCAGCGGCCGTCAAACGCGGTAAGCGGCGCGCACCATGACGAACCCGCTCCCGCCGCCGCCAACGTCCCGCGAGGACAGCGCGATCGCCCTGGATTGGCCGATCGTGCTGGAGGCGCTGTCGACGTACGCGCGCACGCGGCAGGGGCGTCGCGCGTGCCTCGCGCTCGCCGCGTGCCCCGATCGGCGCGCGATCGCGCACACCCACGACGCCGTCGCGGAGGTCGTGGCGATCGAGCGCGTCGGAGCGCCGGTCCCGGTCGGCGGCGTGCTCGACGTCGGAGGGATCGGTCCACGGGCCGCGAAGGGCGAGGTGCTCGACGCGCCTACGCTCAAGCAGGTCGCGGTGTCGTTGGTCGCGCTGCGCGACCTCTCCAGGTGGCTCGCCGACCACGCGGAGGCGGTGCCGGTGCTGGCGGCGTTGGGGCACGGCATCGACCTCCGGCCCGACCTCGTCGACCTGTTCGCGCCGGCGTTCGATCCCGACGGCAGCCTGTCGGCGGCCGCGTTCCCGGAGCTCGGGCCGTTGCGGTCGTCGATCCGCGACCTCCACGCGTCGATCCGGTCCACCCTCGAGGCGCTCGTGCACGGCGACGCGCTCGACGACGTGCTGCAGGACCGGTTCGTCACCATGCGCTCCGACCGGTACGTCGTGCCGATCAAGGCGCACGCCAAGCGATGGGACCTCGGCATCGTGCACGGCACGTCGGGCAGCGGCCGCACGGTCTTCGTCGAGCCGCGTGAGGTCGTAGAGCTCAACAACCGCCTCCGGCTCGCCGAGGCCGCGTTGGCCGCGGAGGAGCGGCGCATCCTGGCGTGGTTGTCGCGGGAGCTCGGCGGCAGTGCACCCGAAGTCGAGCGCGCCCTCGACGCCGCGCTCACCATCGACCTCGTCACCGCGCGCGCCGGCCTCGCGCTGCGCCTGCGCGCGGTCCGGCCGGCCGTCGGGGGCGACGGCACGTTGTTGTTGCGCGCCGCCCGTCACCCGGTGCTGGTGCTGCGCGGCGTCGACGTCGTGCCGAGCGACGTCTCGCTCGACGCCGATCACCCCGCGCTCGTGATCACGGGCCCGAACGCGGGCGGCAAGACGGTCGCCCTCAAGACGGTCGGGTTGTGCGCGCTGCTGGTCGCGCACGGCATGTTCGTGCCCGCGGCCGAGGGCACCCGGGTGGACCACTTCACCGATCTGCGCGCGCTGGTCGGCGACCACCAGGGGGTCATGGCGGATCTGTCGAGCTTCTCGAGCCACCTCGTCGGGGTGCGCGCGATGCTCGAAGCGGCCGGTCCGGGCGCGTTGTTGCTCGCCGACGAGCTTGGCAGCGGCACCGACCCCGCGCAAGGCGGCGCGCTCGCGCGTGCGGTCATCGAGCGCCTCGTGGAGACGGGGGCGCGGCTCGTCGTCACCACCCACGACGCGCAGCCGAAGGCGCTCGCGATCGTCGACGAGCGCGTGCGGGTCGCGGCCGTCGAGTACCGGGACGGGCGGCCCACGTGGCGGCTCCGCATCGGGGTCGCCGGCGAGAGCCACGCGCTCGACGCCGCCCGGCGCGCCGGCTTGCCCGAGGG
>CAIUDO010000057.1 GCA_903897935.1 uncultured Pseudomonadota bacterium | reverse complement strand
GCCTGCTTCGACGTTCCGACGCTGCGCGCCGCGCTGGTCGCCGCGGCCGTCACCCCGACGCCCGCCCGTCGCGCCGCCGTGATCGTCGCGCTGGAGCGCGCCCGCGGCGCCCCCGCGGGACGCGCCGCGATCGAGCGCGCCCTGGGGTTCGGGCCACAGCGGTTCTTGCGCGTCCGACATCGGGCGTTGATCCGGCGCCTCGAGCGCCTCGCGCTCGCGAGCCCGTACCCGGACCGGTCCCGTTGGGTGCGGGAGCGGCTCGGCGTGCTCCGGTGGCCGTCGTACGCGCCCACCCCGTTCGTACCTTGGTTTCGAACCAGGAAGTTGCTCGTCGGGTGGGAGCGCTGCCTCGTCGACGGGCGCGCGGGCGTCGCTGGGGCCTTGCGGGCCCTCGATGCTGGGTTCGGGGACGCGCCTGGGCCGTTCCACCTCCGACCACGGCTGCTCGAGCGTGTCGTCGCCGAAGCGGCCGGGCTCGTCTCCACCGCCCCCGCCGACGCGCTGGCCTTGCTCGCCGAGGCCGAGCGGCGCGGCGCGGCCCCCTCCGCGTGCGTGATGCCGCGCGCCCGCGCGCTCGAGCGCCTGGGACGCTGCGACGACGCCCTCGCCGCGTTGCGCGCCGCCCGCCCGATCGTCGACGCCGCGACACGGATCGAGGTGGACCGCACGGGCCGCCGCCTCGCCCGCAGCGGATGGCCGCCGTCCCCTCCCCTGCGCGCACCACCGGTGCGCGACCTCGACCTGGTCAGCGCCGGGAGGGTCGGGCCCCGCCCCGGCTTCGTCGGCGACGGGCCGCAGCTCGTCGAGGCGGCGGTGCGCGCCCGGCTCGCGCGCGCCGGGCGTCGCGCGGTCCGCGGTGAGTCGTCGTTGTGGGTCTCCCTGTTCGCGCTGATGCTGGTCGACGACGGCTACTTCTTGCCCGTGCCGGGCGCGCTCCCCGACGCGAGCCGATCCGGCCCGATCGACCTCGGCACCCCGGCGTTCGCGGCGGCCCGTCCCGACGCGGCGCGGCGCGCGATCGAGCGCGCCCGGGACGGCACCGCAAGCGCGTGGATCCGCCGATCCTGGGCCCGTCACCAGGGGGAGCGCGTCGCCGGCGTGCGGTGGTCGATCCCCCTCGACACCTTGGGCGCGGTCGTCGACGCGCTCGGCCCCACCGCGCTCGCTGCGGTCGTCGGCGCGATCCTGGCCGACGGGTGGGCGGCGGCAGCAGGCCTGCCGGACCTGGTGGTGTTGCCCGGACCTGCGTGCGCGCTCGACGGCGCGTTCCCGTCCCGCCTCGGCCCCCACGCGGTGCTCGTCGAGGTCAAGGGCCCCGGCGACACCGTGCGTCCCGGGCAAGCCGTGTGGTTCGACCGCTTGATCGGCGCGGGCGCGCCGGTCGAGCTGTGGCGGGTGCGCGCGCGCGACGGATCGGTGCCCACGGACCGTGGGCCGCGCGCTATGGTCGGCCGCACGAAGGAAGGTGCATGAAGCTGCATGTGCTCGACGGAACCTACGAGCTGTTCCGCGCGTGGTTCGGCGCGCCCCCCGACGCGGCGCCCGACGGCCGTGAGGTCGGCGCCACCAAGGGCCTGATCGCCACCACGCTCGCGCTCCTGCGCGACCCCGAGGTCAGCCACGTCGCGGCGGCGTTCGACCACGTGATCGAGTCGTTCCGCAACGACCTGTACGGCGGCTACAAGACCGGAGACGGCGTCCCGCCCGGCCTCATGGCGCAGTTCCCGCTCGCCGAGGAGGCGCTCGCCGCGCTCGGCGTGCGCGTGTGGTCGATGGTCGAGTTCGAAGCGGACGACGCGATGGCGACGGCCGCGGACCGATTCGGGCCCGAGGTCGAGCAGGTCCTCTTGTTGTCGCCCGACAAGGACCTCACACAGTGCGTCGTGGGCAGCCACGTGGTGACGGTCGATCGTCGCCGCCAGATCACGCTGGACGCCGCGGGCGTGCGAGAGAAGTTCGGCGTGCCGCCAGAGTCGATCCCCGACTGGCTGGCGCTCGTCGGCGACACCGCCGACGGAATCCCCGGTATCCCCGGGTGGGGCGCCAAGACCGCGGCGGCGGTGCTCTCACGCTACCCCCACCTCGAGGACATCCCGGCGGACCCGGCCCGGTGGGAGGTCGCGGTGCGTGGCGCCGCGCGCCTCGCCGAGAACCTCGCGAAGGCCCGCGGTGAAGCCCTGCTCTTCCGCAAGCTCGCGCTGTTGCGGACCGACGTGCCGATCCCCGACGCCCTCGACGACCTCCGGTGGGCCGGCCCGACCTCGGCGTGGGACGATCTGTGCGACCGGCTCGGGCTCAATGACCGTACCCGCGCCGAGCCGCGGCGCCTGCTCGCCGGGCGAAGCGCGGGTTGACCGCTACCGCCTCGCCGCATGCGGATCGGCCCCGCTGAAGCGCGCTCGGTCCGAGCACTTCAGCGGAAGGCCGGCGCGCCGTTTACGCGAGGTTGTGGTAGACGTGCTGGACGTCGTCGTCTTGCTCGAGCTTGTCGATCAGCGCGAGCACCTCACGGGCGCGCTCCTCGTCGAGTTCGATCGGACCCGTCGGGATGTACTCGGACTTCGCGGAGACGATCGTGACGCCGCGCTCCTCGAGCGCGCGCTGCATGGCGCCGAAGTCGTTGAACGCGGTGCGCACGACGATCTGCGCCTCACCCTGCTCCCCGGCCCCTTCCCCCATCTCTTCCAGCCCGTAGTCGATCAGATCGAGCTCGAGCGACTCGACGTCGAGGCCCGTCGGATCGAGCCGGAACACACCCATGCGCTGGAACAGGTAGGAGACGCCCCCCGCAGAGCCGAGGTTGCCCCCCCGCTTCGTGAAGTGCATGCGCATGTTGGCCACCGTGCGCACCGGGTTGTCGGTCGCCGTCTCGACGAGCACCGCGATGCCGTGCGGCGCGTAGCCCTCGTAGAGGATCTCCTCGTACGTCTCGTCGCCCTGCCCGGTCGCGCGCTTGATCGCGCTCTCGATCTTGTCCTTCGGCATGTTGACGGCGCGCGCGTTCTGCAGCGCGCGACGGAGCGCCGGGTTCGTCTCCGGAGTGGAGCCTCCACCTGCCTTGACCGCGATCACGATCTCTTTCGAGCAGCGCGCGAAGGCCTTCGCCATCCGGTCCCAACGCGCGAACATGGTCGCTTTGCGGGTCTCGAAGATGCGTCCCATAATCCCACCATCCTGCCCGTTCAGGGCGCCGCCCCGTACCCACGCGCCGTGCCGTGAGCAACCGTCGGCGTCGCTGCGCTATCCTCCGCGCACCGGAGGTCCGAACCATGTCCGAGATCGTGCCCGTCCCCCCATCCATCGGCGCGGGCAGCCCCAACCCCATCGTCGACCTGGGCGCGTGGCGGGACCACTACCAGCGCGTCGCGAACGATCCTGACGCCTACTGGCTGGCCGAAGCGGCGCGGCTGGTGTGGCGCACGCCGCCCACCCGCGGCCTCGACGGCTCGTTTTACGAGATCGCCGACGGCCCGATCGCTTGGTTCGCCGACGGCGTGCACAACGTCCACGACTCCTGCGTCGACCGGCACGCCGTCGCGACGCCCGATCGCGCCGCGATCGTGTGGGAGGGCGACGAGCCCGGCACCACCCGCACGCTGACGTGGGCGCAGCTCAAAGACGAGGTCTGCCGGTGCGCGAACGCGCTCGAGGCGCTCGGGTTGCAGCGCGGCGAGCGCGCGATCGTCTACATGGGCATGGTGCCGGAGGCCGCGATCGCGATGCTCGCGATCGCGCGGATCGGCGCGGTGCACTCGGTAGTGTTCGGCGGGTTCTCGGCGGAGAGCCTTCGGGATCGGGTGCGCGACTCCGGCGCGCGCCTCGTCGTCACGCAGGACGAAGGGCGCCGCGGCGGGCGCACGTTCGCGCTCAAGAGCGTCGTCGACGAGGCGCTCGTCGGGGCGCACGTGCCGGCAGTGCTGGTGCTGCGTCGGACCGGGGCCGAGGTGCCGTGGTCCCCTGGCCGCGACGTGTGGTGGCACGACGCCGTCGCGTCCGCGTCGAGCGCGCACGAGGCGGCGGCGATGCCGGCCGAGAGCCCGCTGTTCATCCTCTACACGTCCGGATCGACCGGCAAGCCGAAGGGGTTGCTGCACACCACCGGTGGGTACCTGACCTGGGCGTCATGGACGCACCGCACCGTGTTCGACGTCCGCCCCGACGACGTGTGGGCGTGCGTCGCCGACGTCGGGTGGGTCACCGGGCACAGCTACATCGTGTACGGACCGCTCGCAAACGGCGTTACGACGCTGATGTTCGAGTCGACGCCGCTGTACCCGGACGCCGGCCGGTACTGGGACGTCGTCGCGCGGCACAAGGTCACCGCGTTCTACACCGCGCCGACCGCGATCCGGGCGATCGCGGCGTGCTCCGCGGACTTCGTCACGAAGTACGATCGCAGCACGCTGCGGGTGCTGGGCACGGTCGGCGAGCCAATCAACGCCGACGCGTGGCGCTGGTACCACGACGTCGTCGGTGCGGGCCGGTGCGCGGTCGTCGACACCTGGTGGCAGACGGAGACCGGAGGCATCTGCATCGCCCCGATCGCGCCGGCGACCCCGACGAAGCCCGGCGCCGCGACCCTGCCGTTGCCAGGGATCACCCCGATCCTGCTCGACAACCAGGATCGTCCGGTCCGCGGCCCCGGCAACGGGCGGCTGTTCCTGACCACGCCGTGGCCCGGCATGGCACGGACGATCTGGGGCGACCACCCTCGGTTCGTCGCGACGTACTTCCCCGGTCCGCCCGGCATGTACCTCACCGGGGACGGCGCGCGGCGCGACGCCGACGGGTACTACTGGATCACCGGCCGCGTCGACGACGTCATCAACGTCTCCGGGCACCGGATGGGCACCGCCGAGTTCGAAGGCGCGATCGCCAGCTTGGACGAGGTCGCCGAGTGCGCCGTCGTCGGGTACCCCCACGCGCTGAAGGGCCAAGGCGTGTACGCGTACGTGGTCTTGCAAGCTGGGTTCTCGGCGTCCGCCGAGGTCGAGGCCCACATCCAGGCCGCGTGCCGGACCCTCATCGGGGCGCACGCGCGGGTGGACCTCATCCAGGTGGTGCCCGGGTTGCCGAAGACGCGCTCGGGCAAGGTGATGCGCCGCATCCTGCGCAAGATCGCCGAGGGTGACACCTCGAACCTGGGAGACACGAGCACGCTCAACGATCCGACCGTCGTCGACGCGATCCTCCGCGGCGCGAAGGTCTGAGCGTCAGGTCGCTCGGCGGACGGGGAGCCGGTCCACGAAGCCGTCGACGCACTTCTTGATGTCGTTGCGGCTCCGGCGGAACCGGAACGTCCACCCGCCGAGCGGGTCCGAGATCTCCACCATGCCGCCGAACGTGCCGAGCAACATCAGCTTCTCGCCGACGGCGGGGAAGTGCTCGCGGACGTAGCCGGCGTGCGCGTACTCCATCACCAACACGTAGTCGGCCCACGCGATGAGCTCGTCGGTGATGCCCTGGGAGCGATGCCCGCTGATGTCGAGGTCGAGCTCGCGGCACACCGCGACCGCCTTCGGATCGGCCGGCTGGTCGACCAGGCCCGCGGTGCCCGCCGACCGGACCTCCATGCCCCGCCCGCGCGACGCCGCGTACTCGCGGCACAGCGCCTCCGCCATCGGGGACCGACAGATATTGCCGGTACAAACCATTAGAACGTGATACGGGCTCGCAGTCGACATGAGGTGCTCCACCGGAGACGCCTCTTAGCGGATCTCTTCGTCGTGGCCACCCGGTGTCCGCGCTTCGGCGTCAATCCGTGACGACAGGCCGAAAGCCCAACCGGCTGAGCTGCGCCCCAGCCGCCGCGACGTCGTCCACCGACAGGTGACGCCCCGATGGCACGACGCCGCCGAGCGCGATGGCGATCGGCTCCGCGAAGCATGCGAACACGCAGCCGCGCCCGTAGCGCGCGAGCGCCAACCAGATCGCCCCCCAGACGTCACGGCGCACCGCGCCGGGCAGCCGCAGCCGCTCGCCCGCGACCACGCGTAAGCCCGATGGGCGGGGGCCCGGCTCGAGCGTCGGCGGCAGCGCGAGATCGACCAGGATGGCTCCCGTCGGGAGCCGGGCTGCGGGGATCACCGGGCCAGTCGTGCTCGCGCCGACGAACACCGAGGGACGACGGAGCAGATCGTCGAGCGACACCGGGACGCACCCGAGCTGCTCGGCCGTGCGGGCAGCGCGCCCGGCGACGTCGACGAACACCTCGACGCCGTCCGCCGCCAGCGTGGCCGCCACCGCCTCCCCGACCGTGCCGCGGAACCCGAGCAGCCCGACCGGCCCACGTGGCGCGCCACGATCCGCCAGCACCTGCTTGGTGATCGTCGCGCACGCCCACGCCGTCGACGCGTTGCCCGTGGTCACCGGGGTCGCGGTGCGCTCGGCGAGGGCCTTGCCGCGCCCCGCGACCACGGCGAGCGCGTTGCCGAGCCCGATCGCGCGCACGCCCACCCCCATCGCGACCTGCGCAGCGCGCTCTTGGTGGGCCAGCGCGCGCCCCTGCTCGGCGGCGAGCCGCTCGGCGGTGTCGGGGACCGAGACGACCAGCCCGCGGCACCACCCCGCGGCGGTCTCGACGTCTACGCGCGCGACCGCGCCGACCCCGTCGATACCGGCGTCGCGGCCGAGGAACAGCGGCAGGTGCAGCAAGCGCACGCCCAACAAGGGCCGCTGCCAGCGGCGGAGGGGGTGCACGAGGAAGGCGAAGTCCGCCTCCGCGTCAGGCACCGAGCGGTCGACCCTTGGCCTCGACCAGCGCCGCGACGATGTGGTAGAAGGTTCCGACGCGGAAGATCATAGGAATTTCGGACGTCTTCATGCCTTCCGTGATCTCGCCGGCCGGGACCTCGGGCATGACCTCGCGCAGGCGCTGTGCGCCCGCCGCCGTCAACCGACCGTCGATCTCGCCGGGGTCCCCGTCGACGTCCCGCGCGCGCGCCTCGAGGCCGCCCCGGGGGATCTGGATGTCGAACGCGCTCTCCAGGCGAAACACCACGTCGAGCAGGTCGATCGACTCTGCGCCGAGGTCCTCGAGCACCTTCGCGTCCCACGACACCTCGTCCGGGTCGAGCTCGAGGGTCTCGCAGAAGCACCGTTGAACGGTTGAAAACACCTGCGCGTTCACGTGGTCTGGCAGATCGGACATCCACCCTCCGAGGAGGCCCCGGTATGCCGTACGCCTGCGTACGGCAACGGAGACGCGAACGCGGATTGCGGAACCCGGTGCACCGGTGGTAAAGCCGCGCGGCCGGGGGCCGTCGCATGCTGGTCGCGCTGTTCATCTTCGTAGACGACGACTTCGACCTCCCGATCTACGCCGACCCCGAGCGGCGGGACGTCGATCCCGACTTGTGGCAAGCCGCGTGCGACGCGGTGTCCGACGCTCTCGACGAAGGCGACGAGACCCGCGAGGGGTTCGTGCGCCTCGGCGAGACCGTCCTCGCGTACCGGGTTCTGTGCGGCCACGGGCTGTCGTTCGTCGCGGCCGTCACCGACGACATCCCGGATCGCGACGTGTCGTCGTACCTGGTCCAGGTCAGCAAGCGGTACCTCGACGAGGTCGACGACCCGCGGGTGCCCGACCGGGACGGCGTCTCCGATGTGGTGGTCGACGTGATCCCGCCCTGGGACGAGTAGTGGCGGGTCCGGAGCTCGACGTCGCGCCGGACCCCGGCCTCGTCGCCGCGCTGGCGGCCACCCGGGCTTGGCTCGTCGCTGCGCGCGACCCGAGCGGCGCGTGGGGCTACCTCGAGGCGAGCCCGCCGATGCTCGAGCCGACCGTGCTCGCCGCGGCGGCCGGTCTGCCCCTCCCGACCGACTGGGCGGCCGCGCAAGCGCCGTCGTTCGGGACGCTGTTGCTGCCGGCGGTCGCGTGGGACGACGCGCCGGACCTCGCGGCGCGGGCGTTGTCGCACGTCGAGCAGGCCGCTGCCGAAGAGACCGCCGCCGCCGAGGGCCACGACGGCACGATCCCGGGGTGGGGCTGGGTCACCGGCACCTCGGCGTGGGTCGAGCCGACGGCCTACGCGGTGTTGTCGCTGCGCCGCGCCGGGAAGGCCGATCACCCGCGGTGCGTCGACGGCCTGCGCCTGCTGCGCGATCGGCAATGCCACGACGGCGGCTGGAACTACGGCAACCCCGTCACGCTCGGGACGCCCCTCGACGGTCAGCTCGCGCCGACCGGCTGGGCGGTGCTCGCGCTGCCTCCGGGTGATCCGGCGGCGCCGCGTGGCCTCGAGCGCCTCGCCGCCG
>CAIUDO010000056.1 GCA_903897935.1 uncultured Pseudomonadota bacterium | reverse complement strand
GCGGGGTACAAGCTCTGGTCCGGGTACATGTGCCCGGCGAGGTTCGCGTCGGCTGCGACCTGCCACCCCGACAGGTAGATCGACTCGAGTCCGGCCCGGACCTGCTGCACGGCCTGGTTGCCGGTCAGCGCCCCCAACGCGTGCACGTAGTCGCGCTCGTGCAGCAACCGCCACAGACGCTCGGCGCCGAGGCGGGCGAGGGTGTGCTCCTCCCGGAACGAGCCGCGCAGCCGGAGCACGTCGGCTTCGCTGTACGGCCGGAACACCCCGGCGAAACGGTCGGGGAGCGGGGTCGGGAACGGGCGATGCGGTGCGGTCATGGTGGCCTCTCGGTGAACGACGGTCAAACGTCGGCGATGAAGGGGTAGGCGGCGGTGGTCAAGAACGGCGCGCAGCGCGGGCTCGTCGACAGCTCGTCGAACAGCGCGGCGGCGGCGGCGAACCGCCCACTGTCGAACCGCTCGTGGCCGAGCGTGTTGCGCATCGCCGCGAGCTCGTCGGCCAGCACGCGGCGGAACAGCGCGGGCGTGACGGTGGCGCCGTCGTCCAGCGCGGCTCCGTGTCGGATCCACTGCCAGACCTGGGCGCGCGAGATCTCGGCGGTCGCGGCGTCTTCCATGAGGTCGTACAGCGGCACGCAGCCTTCGCCGCGCAGCCAGGCCTCGACGTATCGCACGCCGACGCGCACGTTGTGGCGCAGGCCGTCTAGGGTCCGCGTGCCGACGGGCACCTCCAGCAGGTCGGCCGCGGTCACCGCGACGTCGTCCCGGGTGCGAGACCGTTGGTTCTCGGCTGGCATCTCGCGATCGAACACCTCGCGGGCCAGCGGGACGAGCGCGGGGTGGGCCACCCACGTGCCGTCGTGACCGTCGCGCACCTCGCGCTCCTTGTCGGCGATCACCTTGGCCATCGCGGCGCGGTTGGCCTCCGGATCGCCCTTGATCGGGATCTGCGCGGCCATGCCCCCCATGCAGTGCGCGCCCCGCCGGTGGCACGTCTGGATCGCCAGCTGCGTGTACGCGCGCAGGAAGGGCTGCGTCATGCCGACCTGCGCGCGGTCGGGCATCAGGCGATCGGGGTGGGCGCGCAGCGTCTTGATCGTGCTGAACAGGTAGTCCCAACGCCCGCAGTTGAGGCCGGCCGCGTGCTCGCGCAGCGCGAACAGGATCTCGTGCATCTGGAACGCTGCGGGGAGCGTCTCGATGAGCACGGTCGCCTTGATGGTGCCGACGGGCAGCCCGAGCGCGCGCTGCGCGGCGACGAACACGTCGTTCCAGAGGGCCGCTTCGTCGCCGCTCTCGAGCTTGGGCAGGTAGAAGTACGGGCCGGTTCCCCGCGCAACGAGCGCGTGCGCGTTGTGGAACAAGAACAGCCCGAAGTCGACCAGCGACGCCGATACGGGCGCGCCTCCGAGCGTGAGGTGCGCCTCGGGCAGGTGCCACCCGCGGGGGCGCACGAGCAGGGTGGCGGAGCGCCCGGTCAGCGCGTACGGCTTGCCGGTGTCGGGGTGGGTCCACGAGATCGTGCCGCGTACGGCGTCCCGCAGGTTCTGTTGGCCTTCGATCACGTTGGCCCACGTGGGCGCGGTGCTGTCTTCGAAGTCGGCCATGAAGCAGGACGCGCCGCTGTTGAGCGCGTTGATGATCATCTTGCGGTCGACCGGGCCGGTGATCTCCACGCGGCGATCGAGCAGGTCCGGCGGCAGCGGCCCGACGGTCCACGCGCCCTCGCGCACGTGCGCGGTGGACGGGTCGAAGTCAGGGGTCTGCCCAAGGTCGTAGCGCGCCTGACGCCCCTCGCGGGCGGCCAGCAGCGCCGCCCGCCGGGGCTCGAACGCCGCGCACAGGCCGCCGACGAAGCTCAGCGCCGCCGGGGTCAGGATCTGGTCGTAGCCGGGACGGATGGGGCCGCGGACGGTCAGGCGCATGCGCTCGCTCCAGGCGGTCACAATCCTACATCGAGCACCCGTCGTCCATAAATAAGGTAGAAGCATATGAAAGTGTTGTTGTGTAAAGTCAATGTAGCGTTGTAGTGTTGTAATGAAGTAAACAACGGACGTCGCGAGGAGGGGTTGATGTCCACGGACGGTCCGCGCCTGGCGGTCAAGGTGCGGGAGCTGCGGCGGCGGGAGGGGGTCACGCAGGCGCGCATGGCGGCTCGATTGGGGGTCAGCGCGAGCTACCTCAACCTCATCGAGAACGGTCGGCGGCCGTTGACGGCGCAGCTCCTGCTCAAGCTCGCGCAGGAGTTCCAGGTGGATCTGCGGGAGTTCGCCGCGGACGACTCGGAGGCGTTGGCGCAGGACCTCGCGGAGGCGTTCGGGGACCCGATGTTCGACGCGTTCGAGCTCAAGGCGGCGGACGTCCGGGAGCTGGCGGCGGCGTCGCCGAGCGTCGGCCGCGCGATCACGAGCATGTACGACGCGTTGCGGGCGTCGCGCCAGACCGTCGCGCAGCTCCGCGGGGTGATCGAGCGGGCGCGCGCGGGGGGCGTGGGCGTCGACGACGAGGTGATCGGCGCGCCGGACACGTCGCCGTCGGAGGAGGTGAGCGCGATGCTGCAGCGCCACCTCAACTACTTCCCGGAGGTCGAAGAGGCCGCGGAGACGTTGTGGAAGGTTTGGCGGCTCGAGCCGCAGTCGTTGTATCGGGGTTTGACGCGCCACTTGATGGAGGCGCACCGGGTGCTGGTGAAGCTCGTGCCGGCGCACGTGCTGGGTCGGGCGGTGGTGCGGCGGTTCGACCGCGCGCGCAGCGTGTTGATGTTGTCCGAGGTGTTGCCGCCGCGCAGCCGCAACTTCCAGCTCGCGCACCAGATCGCGTTGTTGTCGTACGGGGACGTCATCGACCGGATCGTCAAGGATGCGCAGCTCGTGCACGACGGTGCGCGGGGCCTCGCGCGGGTGGTGCTCGCCAACTACTTCGCGGGCGCCGTGCTGCAGCCGTACCAGCCGTTCCTGGAGGCGGCGGAGGAGGTCCGGTACGACATCGAGATGCTCGGGCACAAGTTCGCGACGAGCTTCGAGCAGGTGTGCCACCGGCTGACCACCTTGCGGCGGCCGGGGGCGGAGGGGGTGGCGTTCCACATGGTGCGGGTGGACATCGCCGGCAACATCAGCAAGCGGTTCAGCGGGTCGGGCATCCGGTTCGCGCGCTACTCGGGCGCCTGTCCTCGGTGGAACGTCTACAACGCCTTCTTGACCCCGGCGATGATGCGGGTGCAGATCTCGGAGATGCCGGAGGGCCAGCGGTACTTCTGCGTGTCGCGCACGGTGGTCCGGCACAGCGGGGGGTATCTGCAGCCGAGCTCGTTGCACGCGATCGGGCTTGGGTGTCGGATGGAGGAGGCGGGTCGGTTGGTGTACTCGGAGGGGGTGGATCTGGGGAGTCGTCCGGTGCCGATTGGAGTCACGTGTACGTTGTGTCCGCGAACGGACTGTGAGCAGCGGGCGTTCCCGGCGTCGACGTCGCCGCTGTTGGTCGACGAAGACGTCCGCGGCGCGTCGGTGTACGCGGTGGAGCGATAGCGCTCCGGTGAACCGACGGTGCAGGTGGGGCGCCCAGCGAGCGGGAGGACGGGCGCCGATCGACCCAGCCGATTACGGCGCTGACCATGACCTCCCCGATCCACTCCGACCTCGCCCGCTCCGCGCGCCTGCTCCCCCGAGGCGTCGGCCGCAGGCCCATCGCCGCCGTCGCCGACGGCCTCTTTCGCCTCCTGGAGTCCCTCCCGCCGTCCGGCGGCGCCTGGGCCGACGTGCCCGGAGGCCAACGCGTCGCCGTGTTCCGCCCCCCCGACCCCGGCCCCCACCCGGCCGTGTTGTGGATCCACGGCGGCGGCTTGTTGTTCGGCTCACCCCTGCAGGACGTCGCGTGGTGCCACCGACTGCGCGACCAGCTCGGCGCCGTCGTCGCCGCCGTGTCCTACCGCCACGCCCTCCAGCACCCGTACCCGGCAGCGCTCGACGACTGCTCCGCCGCCTTGCGGTGGCTGGCGCAGCACCCCGACGTCGATCCGTCTCGGATCGCGGTCGCCGGCGCGAGCGCCGGGGGCGGCCTCGCCGCCGCCACCTGCCTGCGTGCGCGCGAAGAAGGCGCGGTCCGACCGGCGTTCCAACTGCTCGTCTACCCCATGCTCGACGATCGCACTGCAGGGGATGGCGTCGACCTCACGCAGTGCCGCTTGTGGGACGTGCCCAGCAACCAGCTCGGGTGGGGCGCCTACCTGCGGGGGGTGGACCCGGTGCCGCCGCTCGCCGCCCCCGGCCGCTGCGACGACCTTTCGGGCGTGCCCCCCGCGTGGATCGGCGTCGGCACGAACGATCTGTTCTACCCCGAGGACGTCGCGTATGCCGAGCGGCTGCGGTCCGCGGGGGTGCCGTGCGCGCTCGAGATCGTGCCCGGCGCCTACCACGGCTTCGAGAGCGTCGACGCGAGCGCGTTGGTCTCGCGCGCGTTCGACGCCGCCAAGATCGGCGCGCTCCGAGCCGCGCTCAGCACGGGTCGTTGACCACCCCCGGCGTGCCCAGGTCCCCGTCGCCATACGACGCGCTCGCTTCGCACCAATTCCCGCCGTCTTCGTTGGACGCCTCCGCCCCCGGGTCGAGCGACAGCGACGCGCCCTCCGGGTCCGGGAAGGTGTCGCCGTCGTCGTAGCGCACCGCGTCGAGCTCGGCGCCGGCGAACTCCAGCACCAGCTCGTCGTCGCCGTTGCCGAGCCGCATCGCGCCCTTCGGCCACACCCCGTCGACGGGGGCGCCGCCGTTGTCCGCGGACACGTCGCTGGCCCCGAACACCAGGTACCCCCCCGGCGCCATCACGAGCGACCCGTCCACGACGAACGCCTCGTCGTCGTCGTCCCGCACGGTCAATCCGGACAGGTCGACCTCGGCTTCGGTGGTGTTCCACAGCTCGAACCACTCCCCGAATTCCCCCGCCGTCGGATCCTTCATGATCTCGGTGACCACCAGGTCCCCCGGCAACAAGGCGTCGACGCCGATCCGCTCGGGCCCACACGAGGGGTTGATGGAGCCGGGGGTGCCGAGGTCCCCGTCTCCGTAGGCCTCGGTCGCCAGGCACCAGGCCGCGCCCGCGTCATTGGACGCTGGGTCGAACGCCGCGGGGTCGAGGGAGCGCGCCGTGCCCTCCGCGGTCGGGAACGTCTTGACGTCGTAGGCGACGGCGTCGAGCAGGGTGCCCGAGGGGGTGACGAGCTCGATGGCGTCGGCGTCGTTGCCGAGCTTGAGCGCGTCGCCGAACGCCCGCTGCGCCACGACGCCCCCGTTGACCGCCGGGTCGTCGCTCGCCGCGAACACCACCACCCCCCCGGCGGCGACCTCCAGCGCGCCGGTGACGACGTACGCGTCGCCGCCCGAGTCGCGCACCACCAACCCATCGAGGTCGACCGTGCCTGCCGACGCGTTGTACAGCTCGAACCACTCGCCGAAGTCGCCGTCGACCATCAGCGGGTCGGCCATGAGCTCGGTGATGACGAGGTCTCCTGGCACGAGCCGGTCGGCGGGCAGCTCCTCGGCGACACAGACGCCGTTGGCCGCGCCGGGGGTGCCGAGGTCGCCGAGGCCATAAGGAGCGGTGGCCGGGCACCACGCCGCACCATCGTCGTTGCCCGACGCCGACGACGCCTCGGGCGCCAAGGACAACGACGCCCCCTCGATCAGCCGGAACCCAGCGCCGATGTCGTATGTGACCTCGTCGACGACCACGTCGCCGGCCCACACCGCGACGGTGTCGTCGTCATTACCCAGCTTGAACGCGTCTCCGTACGCGAGGTCGACCGGGGCGCCGCCGTTGAGCGCGCTGTCGGTCGTGCGGCCCAGCACCACGTAGCCTCCCGCCGGGACCTCGAGGTGGCTGTCCACCATGAAGCTGTCGCCGCTGCCGTCGCCGACGGTGAGGCCATACAGGTCGATCGGGGACGCGCCGGGGTTGTGCAGCTCGAACCACTCTCCGAAGTCGCCGTCGACCATGAGCGGGTCGGGCATGATCTCGGACACCACCAACGCTCCGACGGGCACGTCGGGCGGGGTGGTCGGAGGGGTCGCGGTCGGGGACGACGTCTCGGCGGGCCCGGCGCCCGTCTCGGCCGGCTTGCTGGCGCCGCTGCACGCCGCGGCGACGGCGAGGAACGCGCAGATGGGGGCGATGGATCGAGCGACCGTCATGGAGCCTCCGGCACGGTTCGGGCGATGCGCGGGGTCGCGACCGCCTGCAACGACAGCGTGGTGTGGTTCGCGAGCACGCCCGCGTCGGGGGTGATCGCGGCCTGGTCTGCGTACCGGGTGCCTTCGACGGCGACGGCGATGGCGACGGGGGATCCGCCTCGGAGCGGCACTCGAGGGCCAGCCCCGACCCACCACCCGGTCGACGCGGTCTCGCCGACCCCCCGCTGCGCCCACGCCTCGTCGACCCGCACCCACGCGAGCACGGGCAGGTCTTCGGGGGTCCGCACCCACCCGCTGATCCCGAGCGGCAGGCGGGCGGCGTCCCCGTCGAGCCCCCACGCGACGACCCCCTCGACGCCGACCACCACCGGGCCGCCGGCGCCGACGATCCGCCCACCGACGCGATGATCACGGGCCGCGTCCACGCCGATCGAGCCGTCGCGACCCCACAGCGTCACCGTGAGGGGGTCGATGCCCCCCCGCCCGACCACAGGCCGTACGATCAGCAACCCGCCGAGGTCTTTGCCCTCATTACTCTCGCGCCGCCGCAGCCCCTCCCCGGTGGTCGCCGACGTGAGCACCGTCACGACCCTGCCCGGCGACGTCCACGCGAGCCATCCACCGAGGTCGTTCGGCTCCAGCCAGCCTTGATCCTGGGCCAGGGTGGCGGCGACCGGTCGAACCCCCCACGCGCGGTTCGCGAGCTCGACCCACGGCTCGTCGACGAGGCCCAGCGAGCCGGCGATCCCGGCGCGCGGCCACGCGACCCGGACCTCGGCGGCGTCGATGCGGGCGACGAAGCTCTCCCCGTCGACGCCGACGTACCCGGCTTCGCCGCCCGACCGCACCGCGGCGACGGCGACGCGAGGTCCCGCCACTCCGTCCCACCAGTACCCCCCTTCGGCGCGCGCGCGGGTGAGGTCGAACGAGGCGGCGATCCCGGGATCCGGGCGGGTCCACGCCCCCCGCGCCCCGACCTCGAGCGCCCCGTTCACGCACGTCTCGTCGACCGCGCCTGGGGCCTCGGGGGTGAGGTCTGGCCCGACACAGGCGGCGGCAGCGACGTTGGTCAGCAGGACGATCACCACGGCACCGGGTCGGTCGCGAGCTGGTCCGCGCCGAGCGTCGGACCGAGCCGCTCCAGCGCGTCGACGAACCGTGTGTGGTCGGCGAGCAGCACGTCCAGGTCGGCCTCGGCGACGTCGGCGACCGCGGCGTGCCAGTCGGCCTCGCGGCCTGCAAGATCGTCTCCGATCGGCGGCGCGTCGCCGTCGAGCGTGCCGGCGCGCAGGTGGTTGGCGGCGAGCACCTGGCCGAGCAGCGCCGACCACGCCACCACATCGTCGTCGCCGAACGCGCCCTCCGCGAGGTCCTCGGCGATGTTGCGATGATTGAACCCCTGGAACCAGTCCGTCGCCGACGTACGCTTGAACGACATCGGGCCGTCTTGCAGCCATGCGGCGCGGGGGTCGGCGGCCGGCGACGACCACACCCGGGCGGACGCGCGCGCGAGGCGGTCGGCGTTCGACGCGAACACGCCGACGTTGAGCGCCCCGAGGCCTGCGAGCGCGGGCGGGTCCACGATCTCGCGCGCCTCGAACAGGTCGTCGTCGTCGGGGCCGTCGTCGCCGCGGTCCCACAGCGCGAGGTAGCGCACGGCGGGCAACGACGAGACGCCCTTGCCGAACAAGCGGGCCACGTCGCGCACGCGGGCGCCGTCCGGGAGCGACCACGCCAGGCGGTCGACCTGGGCGGCTTCGTCGGCGGTCAACGCCACCAGGCCCGCGCCTTCGTCGTCGAGGCCGAGGGCGAGCGCGACCGACCCGTCCGCTTCGAGGTACGTCGCCTCGATCAGCGCGGCGCGGAGCAGCCCGTCGCTGCGGGCGTCCGCGAGCAGGTCGTCGACGAGCGCGCCGTGGGCACCGTCGCCGATTGTGGGCGCCAACACGGTGCGGGCTGCGGCTTCGTCGGCGTAGGCGGCGGCGATCGCCTCGAGGGCCGGCCGCCGACAGGCCGCGTCGCAGCCTCCTTGCTCCAACGTGAGCGCCACCCCGAGGGCCACGCGGCGAACGTCGAGGGTGTACGGGCCGAAGCCGGCGCCGTCGAGGTCTGCGACCTCGAGGGTGAGCGCGGCGTCCAGGCCGGCGGCGGTCGGGGGATCGTCGGCGAGGAAGGTCCCGAAGTTCTCCGGGTGCGGGTCACCGGCGACGAGCACTTGGGTGAGCTCCGGCGTCAACCCGAACGGCAGGTCGATCCGGTCCGCGCCCGGCCGCGCGAGGTCGGCTTGGTACAGTCCCGCGGTGCCGCGCAAGAAGTCATACGGATCGGCGGCCATCTTGGCGTACTTCGCGGCCAGCAGCGACGGATCGCGGCTCGCCCACACGCGGTTCTCGGCCGCCAGCGTGTCGACGATCCAGGCGGCGCGGGCGTCGTCGGCGCCGACGGGGGCGCACGCGATCAGGAGGGTCGGCAACATGCCGGGCGGCTATCGCTGCGCCCGCGACGGTCGTGGGATCGTCCCGTGACGGTTTCGTTGCCGTCAGCGCTGAAAGCGCTCGACGTTGTGCCAGCGCAGCTTGTCCGGGTCGGGCCGCCACTCCGGCCGCGACGGGGCCCGAAGCGGTTGCCCGTCCAGGCGATAATACGCCTTGCCGTTGAAGTACGACGCGCGGATGCGGGGGCTCACCCGGATCGTCAGGTCGGGCTCCACCGTGACCAGCCCGTCGTCGAACAGGCGGTGGAAGTCGGTGCGCAGCAGCAGCCCGTTGCTGAGGTCGTGGCTGCCGCCCGCTTCGTTGTAGGGGACGATGTGCGCCGCGTCGAGGGTGGGCAGTGTGTTCTCGCCGGTGATGGCGCACGTCTTGTCGTACGCCTCGAAGAGCCGCATCCGAAAGCCGCTCTGCCCGAGGCGCGGCCGCACGAGCTGAGGCGCCCCGTACTTCGCGCGGTCGACGCGCTCGTCGACGCCGCGATCGCCGACCGTCACCGGCTGGCCGGACATCCAGGGCCGGACGTGGTCGAGGATGTGCTTACCGTCGTGCTTGTCGTAGTACTTGCCGCGCACGAGGTTCGTCGCGAACCCCGCCGGGGCGACCAGCCACTGGTCCTCCGGCAGGTACCAGCACCCGCTGATGAGCTGGCACACGTGTTGGCGCGGGGTGAGCCGGGAGAGGCCGTCCGGGTCGATGAGGGCGCGCAGCTCCCGCGCCGACGCCGCGCCGTTCTGCGGGCCGAACACCTCCCACATCACGCTCAGCGGCAGCACCTGGGTCGTCACGTAGACGCCGCCCCCCGCGATCGCGTTCGCCGCGCCCTTCAGCTTGAACAAGAACGGCGCGCCTTCGGGCAGGTTCTTGAACGGCGCGCGCTCCGACGGCTGCCAGAAGTTGACCTCTTCGTGGCTACGATCGCGGTGGAACCGGTACCACCCGGGGTCCGTCACCCCGACCCAGAACCGCATCTGGCCCCCATG
>CAIUDO010000055.1 GCA_903897935.1 uncultured Pseudomonadota bacterium | reverse complement strand
CCGGCACCCCGACCGGCGTGGCGTCCAGGTAGCGCTCGAGGCCACCCAGCAGGCCGCCCAGGACGTCGATGTGCTGCACCTGCAGCTCGTGGGCGAGGCGCTCGGCGACCTCTCGGGCGGCGGGGTGCACGAGCGTGGTGACCACCAGCGCCCCGTTGCGCCGCGCGCGCCTCATGATCGCGCCGATCTGATCGGCCCCTTCGACCTCGGGGAACGTGCGCAGGTGCACGATGTGGCCGCGGAACTGCCGCAGGCCCGCCCGCACCACCTTCTCGGCGGTCGACCCGGTCCCGTCAGATACGATGTACACCTGCTGCGGGAGGCGAACGTCGTCTTCGCTCATCAAGCGCTCCGTCGATCGGTGCGCGCCGCGTATCCGGTTGGGCGCGAGGGCGTTGCGCGGTCTGCGGCGACCTAGCAGACGTCGGGACGACGTCTGCTAGCGTCATCGGCTTGACACCAACCGGCGCGGGACCTAGCAAAGCCTGCGCGGGCTCCCCCGCACATTCGGAGGGCGTGTGGCGAGCTCGTTGGCGGGGGCGGTGCGGCGGAACGCGGCCGCGATGGCGGCGGCCCTCCCGGAAGACGTGAAGATCGCCTTCGAGCTCACGGGCGCGGGCGGCGGGCGGTGGACCCTCGTGCGGGGCGAGCACGCCGAGGTGCGCGTCGTCGACCGTGACCTCGGCTCGGTCGACTGCCGGTTGTCCTGCTCGGTCGAGGACTTCGAGCGCCTGCTCGACGGTCGGCTCGACGGCCGGGCGGGCTTCCGTGAGGGCCGGCTGCGCCTGGAGGGGGACGTGAGCCTGGCCCTACGCCTCGCGGCGACCGTCCGTCCGGCGGACCCCTCGTGATCGGCGGGGAGACGGCGTGGCTCGCCGGCGTGCGCGTGTTGGATCTGTCGCGCAACCTGCCGGGGCCCGCGGCGTCGTGGTTGCTCGGGGGCATGGGGGCGTCGGTGGACCGCGTCGAGCCCCCCGGCGTCGGCGACCCCACGCGCTTGATCCCGCCGTTCGTCGACGGCATCGGCGCGTTCTTCGGGGCGTTGTCGGCCGGCAAGCGGAGCATCGCGTGTGATCTGCGCTCCGCCGAGGGCGCCGCGCTGATCCGTCGCGTCGTGGGCCGCTACGACGTGCTGATCGACGGGTTCAAGCCCGGGGTGCTCGAAGCGGCCGGCCTGGGGCCGGACGCGCTCTTCGCCGAGCACCCCCGCCTCGTCATCGCGCGAATCTCGGGGTTCGGCCAAGACGGCCCGTGGGCGGACCGCCCCGGCCACGACGTGAACTACCTCGGCGTTGCCGGCGTGCTCGCCGGAGCCGCCGAGGCCACGCGCGGCCTCGCGCTGTCGACGGTCCAGATCGCCGACCAGTCCGCGGCGATGATGGCCGTCAGCGGCGTCGCGGCGGCGTTGTTCCACCGGGAGCGCGTCGGCCGTGGCTCGGTCGTCGACGTGTCGCTCACCGAGGCCGCCCTCGCGATGCTCGCGCCCCACGTCGCGGTCGCGACGGCGCGTGGATCCGGCCCGGTCGCCGAGCAGGAGATCCTGACCGGGCTGCT
>CAIUDO010000054.1 GCA_903897935.1 uncultured Pseudomonadota bacterium | reverse complement strand
GTCGTCGCAGTCTTCTGCGACGACGACGCCGTCACCGTCGAGGTCGTCGTCGGGGGTGGCGGGGTTGCAGTCGTTGTCGACGCCGTCGTACGGGACCTCGGCGCAGCCGATCGCGGGGTCGGTGTCGTCGCAGTCCTCGGCGAGCGGGTACCCGTCGCCGTCGAGGTCGTCGTCGCGCGTCGCTGGGTTGCAGTCGTTGTCGACGCCATCGTAGGGGATCTCGGCGCCGCCCACCCGGGGGTCGCTGTCGTCGCAGTCGGTGGAGCGCGGCATGCCGTCGCCGTCGAGGTCGTCGTCGGGCGTGGACGGGTCGCAGTCGTTGTCGATGCCGTCGTACGCCAGCTCGAACTCGTCGCACGCGTCGGGGGTGGGGCCTGTCGGGTCGGTCGGCGACGCGGTCTCGGTGAACGGCTTGTCGCACGCGGCGACCAGGAGCAAGGCGATCAGGCGCATGGGCCCTCCTGGTCGTGATCCTAGCAGGGTTTCGGGGCGGTCGGTGGCGGACGTGCCGGAACGGACTACTCGGCGCCCCCGCCACGAGGTCTGGCTTGTCCGGTACTACGAACCCCAACACCTCCGTCCGACGTCTGCTCATGTGGTGGTTCGCCAAGCCCGCGAACCCGTACGTCGTCATCAACTTCGTCGTCGACTTCACGAACGCGCGCGCGTGGTTGGCCCGGGTCCGCGCGCAGACCGGCGTGCACGTGAGCGTGCAGCACCTGCTCGCCGGCGCGGTCGGTCGTACGCTCGCGGCGTTCCCGCTCGCCAACGCGCAGATCATCCGCGGGCGCATCGTGCTCCGCGACAAGGTGGGCGTCGCGATGCCGGTCAACCTGCTGGGGCACGAAGGGGGCGCCAAGCGTGAGCTCGGCGCGATGCTCGTCGACGACGCTGGGCGGTCGAGCGTGGCCGCGTTGGCCGAAGCGAGCGCCCGCGCGGCGTCGAAGGAGCGCACGGGCACGTCGACCAACCCGCTCATCGGCGCGTTCACCCGGATCGGGGAGCGGGCCCCGCGTCGGGCCGTGTTCGCCGCGATGGACGGCTTCGAGGCGGTCCGTGAGCTGCCGTTGGTGTCCCGCCTCGTGTACCGGGCGGCGCCGGCGACCACGTTGTTGTCGAACGTCGGCGGCCCGCTGGGCGAGCTGCAAGGCGCGCTGTTCCGGGGCGGGGCGGTGCACCCGCCGCCCCGGCTCGCGCACGTCGGCACGGTGTGGGGCAGCTCGGCGGTCCAGGACGAGGTCGTCGTGGTCGACGGCGCGCCGGCGGTCCGCCCGATGCTGCCCGTCTTGCTCGTGTTCGATCATCGGCTGGTCGACGGGGTCGTCGGTGGGCGCATGGCCAAGCACTTCACGCGCATCCTTCAGGATCCGGCTGCTGTATTCGGCGAGGACGCGCGTACGACGGGCTGAGGGCGCCCGCCGCCGCGCCAGCCGTGTGATGAGGACGCATGCTTGGTCGTGTCGCCCCGATCCTGTCCGTGATGCTCGCGCTGTCCGCGCTGGCTGGGTGCGGGTTGACCGCCTGGCCAGAACCTCGAACGCCCCGCGCGCCCGAGGACCCAGCGTCGCCGCCGCTCGTGTTCGAGCCGACCCAGGTGCCCGGCGTCGTGATCAACGAGATCATGGCGAAGAACGACAGCACGATCCAAGACGATCCTGGGGAGTTCCCGGACTGGGTCGAGCTCCTGAACCTGTCGGACGCGCCCGTCGACGGCGCGCGCGTCGAGCTGGTGGCTCCGGGCGTCGCGGCATGGTCGGCGGCCGGTCGTGTGCTCGCGCCTGGGTCCCTGACCGTCGTGTTCTTCGACGAAGGCTCGACGGATCCGTCTCAGGCGCCGTTCCCGCTCGACGCGGGCGGCGGGACCCTCGCGGTGCGCGTCGACGGCGGGCTGACCGACGAGGTCGCCTGGCCGTCGTTGGCCTCCGACGTCGCGTGGGCGCGCTTCCCGGACGGCGGCGACTTCGCACAGACGGTGTTCGGGACGCCCGGCTGGACCAACGGCAGCGGCCCCGGCCCGTTCACCGACCCGACCGACGCGTTGTTCCGGGCCGACCTCGTGCACGATCTCTGGTTGGACCTGCCGCCCGAGTCCGAAGCGGCGCTGCGGGCCGACCCCGAAGGCGCGCGCGTGGTGGGCACCTTGGCGTATGGCGCCGCTTATTGGCCGCAGATCGAGGTGCGCCTCAAGGGCGGGTGGGGGTCGTTCCGGTCCTACGACCAGAAAGCAGGGTTCAAGCTCGAGCTCGACGCCTACGACCCGGGGGCGGCGGTGCGCGGCCTCGAGGTGCTCACCCTCAACAACATGGTGCAGGATCCCACCTACATCCACGAGCTGCTCGCCTACACCGTGTTCCGCGCGTGTGGCGTGCCCGCGCCGCGGATCGGGTACGCGCGCTTACACGTCAACGGTGCATTCTACGGCTTGTACGCCTGGATCGAGACCGTCGACGACGAGTTCTTGGAGCGGTGGTTCGACGATCCGACCGGGCCCCTGTTCGAGGGCGCCTACGGCGTCGATCTGTACGTGGGGTCGGAGTTCTCGTTCGAGTACGACGAGGGGCCGGACCCCAACGATCGCGCCGTGCTGACCGAGCTCGCCACGCTGCTCGATCGCGCCCCCAGCGAGCCGGGTATCTGGGACGAGGTGCAGACCCTGGTGGACATGGACACGTTCTTGAGCGCCATGGCGGTCGAAGCGCTGATCTACCACTGGGACGGGTACACGACGTCCAACAACTACAGACTGTACCACGATCCGTCGACGGATCTGTTTACGATGATCCCGTGGGGGACGGATCAGACGTTCGTAGACGCCTGGTATGGCCCGTACGACGCCCGCGGGCGCTTGTTCGTGTGGTGCATGGGCAACGCGGACTGCGCGCTCGCGTACCAGGACCGCTTGCGCAGCGCCGCCGACGTGTTCGACGCGATCGCGCCGACGCTCGAGCGCACGATGGACGACACGATGCTGCTGCTCGCGCCCGACGTCGCCGCCGATCCGCGCCGTGAGACCGACGACGCCACGATGTACGCCGAGCGCGACGTCACCCGGACGACCCTACAGACGTCGGGGCAGCGGATTCGAGACGCCGCGGGAGGCTAGTCCTTGAACAAGCAGTCAGCAGTCAGCGGTCAGCGGTCAGCCCGGTCAAAGCCATGCATCGCTCAGCGGCAGCCGACCGGGTTGTTCGCGTTCAGGTGAAGGTCGGTTGGGTCACCATCGCGCCATTGTCAAGCTGAAAGCTGATGACTGATGGCTGATAGCTCGGCCCTGCGCTTGTTTTGGGGCTAG
>CAIUDO010000053.1 GCA_903897935.1 uncultured Pseudomonadota bacterium | reverse complement strand
TTACGGTGACGGACAAGTTGGCCTGGGCGAACGCGGGCGCGCCCGCGGCGAGGATGGCGGCGGCGGCGACGAAGCGAAGCGACATGGGACCCTCCGGTGGTGGTGAGGCCGATCGGCCTCACTCCTCAACCAAGGGCTCCCGGGTCCCACAGTTTCACGCCGGACGTGAGCGGGGCGCGACCCGCTACGCGTCGGGCCGCAGGAGGCGGCGCCGCCCGACCGCGTCGATGACGTACAGGGTCGACGGGACGGCACCGACCGGCGTAGGAGCAGGCTTATATGGCGTGAGTGGCACCGGCGTGTCCCCCCAGTACAACGTCGCGCCGGCGGGCCCCTCGACCTGGGTGACCGTGCGTGTCGACGCGGTCGTGTTCAGCACCACGATGTGAACGCCGTCCGTGAAGCGGTCGGTCGCCGCACCGTCGTCGGCGGCGAGGCGCACCGACTCGGCCGGCGCCTCCTCGATGGTCGCGTACCACCCTTCTTCGTACTCGATCACGGCGAGATCCTCGGCGGCGCGCCGCGCTCGACCCGCCCGAGCGATCGCGCCGATCCACCCGGTGTCCGAGGCCAACCCGTCGAACTGCTCGCGTCCGGTCATGGCTTCACCTCGGCGTCCGACAAGGCGTCCGTTTGGAGGAGGACGTCGAGCACGAGCTCGACGATCTGCTTGGGCCGCCCAGACGATCCGGGCGCGCCGACGGCTTGCTCGATCGTACGCACGAACTCGGCGGCGAGGCGTGCGACCGCCCGGGAGACCGCGACCCGGCTGTTGAGTGATGGAGAGCGCGCGATCACGTCGTCGTAGGCGTCGCCGCGCGCGAGCGCCGTGATGAGCGCACGGGCGTCGGGGTCGAGCGCGGCCCAGGCGCCACGTACGGCCGTGCGAACGGTGCGCTCGAGGTCATCGTCCTCTACGGTGGGCTCACTGACGGCCTCTCCGGCGGGTGGGGTCAGCAGCTCGCACATCACTTGCGCGACGGCGCCACGCGGCGCGGCGCCGAGCTCGCGGAGCACCCGCACGCACAACGCATCGAACGGCTCGTCGGCGAACGGGCGCAGGCGCGCGACCACCACCTCGGGCGCACGCAGGATGGTCGGGCCGGCGTTCGGAAGGGTCCAGCGGACCGGCTTCGGCCCAGGCAGCTCGATGGCGTGCGTGCGCAGCGCGGCGCCGACCTCCCGGAACACGTCGGCGCGCCACTGCAGCACGGGATCACGCCGCACGTTGCGGGCGTAGTCGTCACGCAGCAGCTCCCGAGCGATCGAAAGCCGGCTGTAGACCGCGTGGTAGCGCATGGTGCGCCCATCGAAGTCTTCTTCGACGAACGCTCGGAACGGCTCGCGCCCCGCGAACGGGAAGCGCCCCTTGGGCTGCCGCGCGCAGGACGCGTACGCGCGGTGGGCGAGGTCGACGAACGCGTCTGGGCTCTTGCGACCCAACGCGAAGTAGGCGTCTGGATACGGACGCGCCATTCGCACCACGTGGTCGGAGAACGAGCTCAGAAGATTGCTACTTTCGCCATTCTTGGCGACCGCCTCGCGTACGAGTTGGGGCCAGGCGTCTTTCATTTGGGGGGCACCGTCGGCACGTCGAGCTGGCCGTACGCGTTGCTGCCCCAGCATACAACCTCGCCAAACGAGTCTTTGTTTCTTAGTATTCCACAGCCGGTGTAGGCCTGTGGCGAGCTGTCGATCTGGACGAAGTCGCCGGCCGGCGGGCTCGACTGGCCGAAGGTGTCGTCGCCCCAACAGACGATGGCGTTGGCGGCGTCGAGCGCGCACGTGAAGTCTTGCCCGGCGGCGAGCCCGTGGTAGGCGCCGGCCGGAGGGGACGTCGCCGGGCCGGCCAGCCCCATGCACTTGATGCTGCCGCCGGTCTCGATCCCACAGGTGTGATCGTCTCCGCCGACCACCTCCGCGTACGCTCCGCCCATGGCCGAGGCCTTGCTGTACTCGTTGTCGCCCCAACATTGCCACGTCGACGAGCTGACGCCGCACCCGTGGCGCGCACCGACGCCGAGCTGCGTGTAGTCGAGCACGACGGGCGGCTCGATCTGTCGGAAGGTGTTGTCGCCCCAACAGAGCAGCTTCAAGTCGTCGCGTCGCGCGCACACGAAGTCGTCTCCTGCAGAGACGTCCACCATGGTGCCCAACGGCACGCTGAACAACGCAGGGTTGGCGGGATCCCCGATGACCGTCACGGTCGCCGGAGGACCGGTCGTAATCGCTACAGTGAGGTTGCGACCCGCCGAGATGCTGGTGAATGTGCCGGGCACGCTCGTCTCGCCGTACAGGTCGTCGCCCCAGCAGATCACCTCGCCGGTGATCCGCAACATGCATGCATGGAACGCCCCAACCGCGACCTGAACGACGTCGTCGTAGGGCACGGGTGGCGGCGGTTCGGTGTCGGTGTCGGTATCGGTGTCGGTATCGGTGTCCGTATCGGTATCGGTATCGGTATCGGTGTCCGTGTCCGTATCCGTGTCCGTATCCGTGTCGGTATCGGTGTCGGTATCAGTATCCGTGTCGGTATCAGTATCCGTGTCGGTATCCGAATCCGAATCCGTATCCGTATCCGCATCGGTGTCGGTGTCCGTATCGGTGTCGGTGTCGGTGTTGGGGGCGGCGGTCTCGAGGGGTGGCGTGCCGGTCTCGCAATCCCGGTTGTCCCATAGCTGCAGCGAGCAAGCGGCGAACAGGAGGGTGATCACAGGTCCACCCCCAGGCCGACCGACCCGTCGACCACCAGCGCGCCGGCCCACCCACCTTCCAACTCGATCTCGATCCGCATACCGAACGCCACAGGCACCGACAACGCGGCGCTCCCGGACCCGCCCAGGTCGAGAGACCCGGTCGTTCCACAATCATACCGCGTCACGACCAACGTGGGCGTGAACTGGCCACCTACGGTGAGGGGCCCGAACGCGTAGCCGAGGCCGGCGCCGAGGGGCACGGCCACGCCGGGGCCGACCAGCCCGTCGACGCCGAGGTCGAACAGGGCGCGCGCGCCGCCCGGCAGAGACAGTCGCGCTAACGAATCGACGCCTCCGAACCCCTGGCGGCC
>CAIUDO010000052.1 GCA_903897935.1 uncultured Pseudomonadota bacterium | reverse complement strand
TCGACGCCTTGTCGTCGCTCCCAGGGCGGCGCGCGGTCGTGCTCGGCGACATGCTCGAGCTCGGGGTGGACGAGGGCAAATTGCACCGCGAGGTCGTCGCGCACGCGGCGTCGTCGGGGGTGGACCTGCTGCTCGTCGTCGGTCCAAGGATGGCCGCCGCAGCGGTCGATGTCGGCGGGGTTTGGGCCGGCACGGCGGCGGAGGCGGCGGAGCGCCTCGCGAGGTGGCTCGCGCCGGGGGACCGCGTGCTCGTCAAGGGCAGCCGCGGGATGCGCATGGAACAGGTGATCGACGGGCTGCGGGCGGCGTTGCGCCTGCCGGAGGATCGTGGCTGATGCTGTACCACCTGCTCGTGCCACTCGCGGACTCGTTGCCGGGCGCCAACGTCTTTCGCTACATCTCGTTCCGCACCGCGTGGGGCATCCTCACCGCGCTGATGCTCACCTACGTGATGTTCCCGGTGTTCATCGACCGGATGCAGAAGCTGCGGGTGAACCAGATCATTCGGGCTGACGGCCCGGAGAGCCACCGGCTGAACAAGGTGGGCACGCCGACGATGGGCGGGGTGTGCATCCTCGGAGGGGTGGCGATCGCGACGTTGTTGTGGTCGCGCCTCGACACGCCGTACCCGTGGATGCTGCTCATCGTCATGCTCGGCTACGGTGGCATCGGGTTCATCGACGACTGGCGCAAGGTCGCGCACCAGTCGAGCGACGGGCTGTCGGGGCGGTGGAAGATCGTGCTGCAGGTCCTCATCGGCGGCGGCGTGCTCGTCTACGGGCACCTCAGCGGCGTGATCGAGCCGGTGCTGCCGCTGCCGTTCCTCAAGGACTTCGTGTTGGATTTCCGTGAGCTGTGGTCGGGGGCGCCCGACGCGCTCGGCTGGTTGTACCCGCTGTTCGGCTTGTTCATCCTGGTCGGGGCGTCGAACGCGGTCAACCTGACCGACGGCTTGGACGGGCTCGCGATCGGGCCGGTCATGACCTCCGCCGCGACGTACGGCGTGCTCGCGTACGTGGCTGGGAACGCGACCTTTGCGGGGTACCTCGGCATCGACTACGTCGCGGGCGCCGGCGAGCTGACGGTGCCGGCGCTCGCGTTGGTCGGGGCTGGGCTCGGGTTCTTGTGGTACAACGCGTACCCCGCCCAGGTGTTCATGGGCGATGTAGGCTCGTTGTCGCTTGGTGGCACCCTCGCGATCCTCGCGGTCATGACCAAGCACGAGATCTTGCTCGCGCTGGTCGGCGGCATCTTCGTGCTCGAGGCAGCGTCGGTGATCATCCAGGTCACCAGCTACAAGCTCACCAAGAAGCGTGTCTTCGCGATGGCGCCGATCCATCACCACTACGAGAAGCGCGGGTGGTCGGAGCCGAAGATCATCGTTCGGTTCTGGATCATCAGCGTGGTGTTGGCGTTGGTGGCCCTGTCCACGTTGAAGCTGAGGTGACGATGGACACGCTCGCAGGGGTGAGGGTGGTCGTCGTCGGCATGTCCCGGTCGGGCGTGGCCGCGGCGTCGTTGGCGGTCGCGATGGGCGCGGAGGTCATCGGCGTCGACCTGCGCGCCTCGCTTCCGGCGGTCCCCGGGGTCCGGCTCGAGCTCGGCCCACACCGCCGCGAGACGCTGCTCGGCGCCGACCTGATCGTGGTCTCCCCCGGCGTGCCGGCCTCCCAACCGGATCTGGTGGCCGCCGCCGCGTACGGTGTCCCGGTGGTCGGCGAGCTCGTGTTCGCGGCGTCGTTCATCGACGCGCCGCTGATCGCGATCACCGGCACCAACGGCAAGAGCACGACCACCTCGTTCGTGGGCCAATTGCTCGCCGCGTGTGGGCACCGCCCGTTCGTCGGAGGCAACCTGGGCGACGCCTTGTCGCTGATGCCGGTCGATCACGCCGACGCCGACTTCGTCGTCGCCGAGGTCAGCAGCTACCAGCTCGAGCTCGACGCGGGCGTGTGTGCGCCGTTGATGGCGCCGGATCTGCCTGGCTTACGGCCGCGCGCGGCCGCGATCCTCAACCTCACGCCCGATCACCTCGCGCGCCACGGCACGATGGAGCGATACGCCGAGGCCAAAGCGAAGCTGTTCCGTCGGCTGTCGGGGGTAGGCATCGTCCCGGCGCACGGCGGGCCGGGTGGGGCGCTCATCCAGGCAGCGTTGCGCGATCACATCGGTCCGATGCGCTACATCGGCGGTCACGGGGTGCGCGTCGAGGGGGCGCGGGCGTTCGTCGACGTCCCGGAGGCGTCGTTTGAGCTCGATCTGTCGGAGCTCGCGGTCCCGGGTGCGCACAACCTCGAGAACGCCGCGGTCGCCGCCGCGCTGGCCGCCTCGGCCGGCGTCCCCGTGGCCGCGCTGCAGGCCGCGATCCCGAAGCTGGTGGCCCTCGATCATCGGATGCAAATCGTCGCGCGCGCCCGCGACGTTCTGTGGATCAACGACAGCAAGGCGACCAACGTCGACGCGGCGCGGGTGGGCATCGCCGGGATCGACCGGATGGCGTTCGTCTTGCTCGGCGGCCAGGCGAAGGGGCCTGGGTTTGGGGCGCTGGGGCCGTCGTTGGCGCGGCACGTCGCGGTCGTGTTCGGAGAGGCGGGGCCGCAGATCGCCGTCGAGCTGCGCGCGGTCGGCGTGGAGACGATCCGCGTCACAACGCTCGAAGACGCCGTGTCGGTGGCGGCGAGCGCGGTCCGGCCGGGGCAAGCGGTGTTGTTGTCGCCAGCGTGCGCCAGCTTCGACGCGTTTACGGACTTCGAGCATCGAGGGCGCGTCTTTACGGCGTTGGCGCGAGCCGCCGCGGGGGAGGTCACATGAGCACCGCCGAGGTGCCGATGGTGCGTGTGGTGCCGTCGGAAGGGCGCGTCGACTGGGCGCTCGTGGTCATCGTCGGGCTGCTGGTCGGGTTCGGCATGATCATGCTGGTCTCGGCGAGCTCGTTGTCGGCCGACAAGGACTACGGGAACGGCTTGCACTACCTGACCCGCCAAGCGGGCGGGCTCGCCGGCGGGATCGTCGCGGGCTGGTTCGTGCTCACGCGGCCGTGGGGTCAGCTCCGGCGGCTCGCGTTGCCGGCGTTCGTCGTCGCGGTCGTCTCCTTGATCATCGTGCTCACCCCGCTCGGCGTCGAGGCGAACGGGGCGCAGCGCTGGATCAGCCTCGGCGGCATCAACGTGCAGCCGTCCGAGTTCGCGAAGCTGGCGGTGATCCTGATGCTCGCGAACTACCTCGACGCGAACGCCGGCCGGCTGCACGACGTCGTCGGCGTGGTGTTCCCGGCGATCGCGATCGTCGCGCCGATCCTGCTGTTCCTGATGTTCGAGCCGGACTTCGGCACCACGGTCGTCACGGCGGGCATCGCGGGCGTCTTGTTGTTCGTCGCGGGGCTGCGGCTGCTGTGGGTGTTCGGGCTCGGCGCGATCGCGACGGCGGGCGGCGTTGTGTTGATCGCGATCGAGCCGTACCGACTGGAGCGGTTCTTGTCGTTCCTCGACCCGTTCGCCGACCCGGAGGGCGCCGGGTACCAGGTCGTCCAGGGGTGGATCGCGCTCGCGAGCGGGGGCGTCGCGGGGGCGGGGCTCGCCGGTGGCTCGTCGCAGCTCGGGTTCTTGCCAGAAGCGCACAACGACTTCATCGCGGCCGTCGTCGGCGAGGAGCTCGGCGCCATCGGGTGGATCGCCATGGTGCTGCTGTACGTCGGGCTCATCTGGCGCGGCACCCGCATCGCGGCGCGCGCACCGGATCTGTTTGGCACGCTCGTTGCTTCGGGCGTGTCCGGGATGTTCGCGATGCAGATCCTCGTCAACCTGGGCGTCGTAGGCGGCTTGTTGCCGGCCAAGGGCCTCGTCTTGCCGTTCATGTCGTACGGAGCGTCGGCGATCGCGGCCCACACGATCGGCGTCGCGCTGTTGCTGCGCACCGCCGCGGCGACCGGTCGTCCGTCTACCTAGCCAACCTGATCGGTGCTCTCGGAGGCGCGTGTGTTTCGCGGCAAGGTCAAGACCGTCCACTTCGTCGGCATCGGCGGCATCGGCATGAGCGGCATCGCGGAGGTGCTGCTCACGCTCGGGTATCGGGTGACCGGCTCGGATCTCAAGGACGGCCCGTCGGTCGCGCGCCTGCGCGGGCTCGGCGCGGTGGTCGCGATCGGGCAGTCGGCGGAGAACATCGGCGCCGCCGACGTCGTGGTGCGGTCCACCGCGGTCTCCGAGGACAACCCGGAGGTCGCGGCCGCGATCACGCGTGGCGTGCCCGTCATCCGTCGCGCCGAGATGCTCGCGGAGCTGATGCGCCTGAAGTACGGGGTCGCGATCGGGGGCAGCCACGGCAAGACCACCACCACGTCGATGGTGGCGACGGTGCTGCAGAAGGCAGGGCTCGACCCCACGATCGTCGTCGGGGGACGGCTCGACAGCCTCGGCAGCAACGCGCGGCTCGGCGCGGGCGACTACCTGGTCGCAGAAGCCGACGAGTCGGACGGCACGTTCCTCCTGCTGTCGCCTACGATCGCCGCGATCACGAACATCGATCCCGAGCACCTCGACCACTACGGCGACGTCGAGGCGTTGGAGCGGACGTTCCTCGAGTTCGCGAACCGGGTGCCGTTCTACGGGGCGACTGTGCTGTGTGTGGATCACCCGGTCGTGCAGCGGCTCGTCCCGCATGTGCGGCGACGCGTCATCACGTACGGGACGGCCCGGCACGCCGATCTGCGCGCGGCGGGTGTGCGGGCCGACGGGCTGCGGCTGACGTTCGACGTCCTGCGCGGCGACGAGCGGCTCGGCGAGGTGTCCCTCGGCATGCCGGGCGCCCACAACGCGCTCAACGCGCTCGCCGCGGTTGCGATCGGCCTCGAGCTGTCGATCCCGTTCGCGACGATCCGAGCGGCCCTCGACGGGTTCACCGGGGTTCAGCGGCGCTTCACCGTGCGGGGTGAGGCGGGCGGGGTGCTCGTCGTCGACGACTACGGGCACCACCCGGTCGAGATCGACGCCACGCTGCGGGCGGCGGAGGGGGGGTTCCCGGGCCGGCGCGTGATCGCGGTGTTCCAGCCGCACCGATACAGCCGGCTCGAGTCGTTGTGGGACGACTTCTGCGGGGCGTTCTCACGCGCCGACCAGGTGCTGGTGTGCCCGGTGTACGCGGCGGGTGAGGCGGCGCGGCCGGGCATCGACCACGAGCAGGTGGCCGCCTCGATGCTGGCGCGGGGCCACCGGGGCACCGTCGCGGTCGCGAGCCTGGAGGACGCGACGGCGTGGCTCGAGCGGGAGGTCCGCCCCGGCGACATCGTGATCACGCTCGGCGCCGGCGACGTGAACAAGGTGTGCGGCGCGCTGCTCGCTGCCCGGGGCGCTGCGTGACCGTCGACGACGCCGCGGACGCGCCCGTCGAGGTCGTCCTGCCGGTCATCGACGGGGTGGTCGTACGGCGAGACGAGCCGTTGAACCGTCACACGGCGTGGCGGTGCGGCGGCGCTTGTGATGTCTGGGTCGTGGTGCACGCCCCGAGCGCGCTCGAGGACGCGCTGTCGGCGCTGCGCGCGGCCGGGATCCGCCTGTCGATCCTCGGGGCGGGCACGCGCACGATCGTGCGCGAAGGCGGCGTCTCGGGGGCGGTGCTACGGCTGGGTTCCGGGTTCTGCTGGATCGTCGCGGGCGACGACGGCGTGTCGGCTGGGGCGGCGGCCCCCGCGGCGGCGGTGGTCGGCGCGGCGATCGCGCGCGGACTCGCTGGGTTCGAGGGCCTCGCGGGCTCGCCCGGCACGATCGCGTCCGCGGTCCTGCACGACGACGGCAAGGTGAGCCGAGCGGTCGCCGGGGTCGGCGTGTGGTCGCGGGGCAAAGAGAAGGAGCTGTCGGTCGCCGAGCTGCACGCCGCGCGCGACGCTGGGCGAACCCCGCTCATCGTCTCGGTCCGGCTGGTCGGGGACCGGCGCGATCCGGCGCGGGTTCGGGCGAAGGCGGACGACGCGCTGCGCAAGGCGGCGGCGAGTCAGTGGTTCACCCTGCCGAACGGGGCGGACCCCGTGCCGCTGATCGTGCGCGCCGAGCTCTCCGGGGCGCGGCTGCGTGGGGCTGCGATCCCGGCGCAGTCTCCGGCGATGCTGGTCGCGTTGGAGGCCGACGCCGGGCGCGACCTCGAGCTGCTGAGCGCCTCGGCGATCGAGCGGGTGGTGACGGTGACGGGGGCGGAGCTGGCGACGCGGGTGGGCTTCCTCGGGCGGCAGCGCGCCGCTGTCGAGGCGCCGCCGGTCGCGCTCCACCCAGCGACGATGCATCGAAAGGCCAAGCGTGGGAGGGGGCGATGATCGAGCGGAGCGCGCGGGTGGCGGTCTTGATGGGGGGCATGTCGGCCGAGCGGGAGGTGTCGTTGTGGAGCGGCGCTGCCGTCGCGCGCGCGCTGCGTCGCCGTGGGTGGGACACCGTCGAGATCGACGTCGGTCGCGACCTCCCGGCGCGGCTCGTCGCCGAGCGCGTCGACGTGTGCTGGATCGCGCTGCACGGCAAGTACGGCGAGGACGGGTGTGTGCAGGGTCTGCTCGAGATCATGGGCGTGCCGTACACCGGCTCGGGCGTGCGGGCGTCGGCGGTCGCGATGGACAAGATCAGCACCAAGCGAGTGATCTCGACGATCCCGGGTGTACCGATGGCGCGCGACTGGGTGGCGCGTCGCGGCCAGCCGTTGCCCGACGGGGTCGTATTCCCGGCGTTCGTCAAGCCAGCGGGCGGCGGGTCGTCGTTGGCGTCGCGGCGGGTCGACGGGCCGGACGAGCTCGCCGCGGCGGTGGCCGATGCGCTGGTGCTCGATCCCGAGGTCCTGATCGAGGAGCTGCTGGTCGGCGACGAGATCACGGTGGTGATGCTCGACGGGCGGTCGTTGCCGGTCATCCGCATCGTGCCGTTGGGCGGCGCCACGTTCGACTTCGACGCCAAGTACGTGAAGGGGAAGACCTACTACGAGGTGCCGGCGAAGATCGCGGAGGCATCGGAGGTGGCGGCGCGCCGCTGCGCCGAGCTCGCGTACGCGGCGGTCGGGTGCCGGGGCCTGTCGCGCGTGGACTTCATCGTGCGGGCGTCCGACGGCGTGCCGGTGTTGCTCGAGGTCAACACGATCCCGGGCATGACGGAGACGAGCTTGTCGCCGATGGCCGCGGGCACCGAGGGCATGTCGTTCGACGACCTCGTGGAGCACCTGCTGCTCGCCGCCACCGTGGGCACGTGAGGGGCGCGCTGCTCTTGGTGCTGCTGGTCGGGTGCGCACACCCGGCGCCGCCCGAGGTCGGCGTCGCGTCGTGGTACGGCAAGGAGCTCCGCGGCAACCCCACCGCGTCTGGGGAGCCGTTCCGCCCGGCGCGCCGCACCGCCGCTCACCCGTCGTTGCCGTTCGGGACGGTCGTACGGGTGACGCGGGTCGACACGGGCGACGTGGTGCGTGTGCGGATCAATGATCGGGGCCCGTTCGTCGCGGGGCGGATCGTGGACCTGTCGCGCAAGGCGGCCCGTCGGCTCGGCATGATCGACGACGGGGTTGCCACGGTCGCGATCGACGTCGTCGGGTGTCGCGCCTCGGCGCCTGCGGCAGCCTGCGATGCCCCGGAGGCAGCGCCCCGCTGAGCGGTGTTTCCGATCGGAAACACGTCACGCACGCGGCGCGGTGTCCGCCACCCACCGCACCCGGGTTGTCTTCTTGTCGGGCGTGCACAAGCCGAGGTAGCGCGCCTTCGGCGGGCCAGCCGCCATCACCGGGCGCACGCCGCGCGCCGACGCCTGCAGGGCCAGCGCCACGCCCATCTGCACCGCCTCCGTCCACGCGACGTGGTAGCCCAAGCAGAAGTGAGGTCCGAACGAGAACGCGATCGTCTCGAGCGGAGACGGGCGGCGCTCACGGCCCACCCACCGGTCCGGGTGGAACCGCTCCGGCTCGGGGTAGTGCCGCTCGTCGCGGTTCCACGCCAGGATCGGGAACGTGAGCTCGGTCCCAGCGGGCACCGTCAACCCGGACACCTCGACAGGCTCGAGCAGCTGGCGACTGATCGACACCACGGGTGGGTACAGGCGCAGCGCCTCGCGGAACAGCGCCTCGATGACCGGGAACCGGGCGAGGTCCTTCGGGTTCTGCGGGACCTCGCCGGCGGCGTGGGCCTCCGCGACCACGCGCCCCCACAGCTCGTGATCCTGGGCGAGGTGGCAGACCATCCAGGTCATCGTCGAGGCGGTGGTCTCGT
>CAIUDO010000051.1 GCA_903897935.1 uncultured Pseudomonadota bacterium | reverse complement strand
GGTGCCCCACGGGTTCGAGTCGCGCCGCGCGACCACGACCGTCTCGGCGCCCGACGCCACGCTGACCACCTGCGTGTACGCGAACCCATCGGCGACCTGCACCACGTTGACCGTGTGCGCGCCAGCAGCGACCGGCACTTTGGTGAACGGCGCGGTCCGCGCGAGCCGCAGCTCATCGACGTACACGTCCGCCCACGCGGCGCCCTGGAGCTGCACCGTCAAGTACCCAGGCGCCGCGGCCTCGGGCGCGGGCACCGGCGGCGCCGCCTTCTGGACCGGGGCGGCCTCGACGGGGGGCGCGGACCACGGCGACGGCGCGTCGTCGAGGTCGGGCAACGGCCACACCGGGACCGCGGGGGCCGCGGACGGCGGCGCGGCGGACGGCGCGCTCGACGGTGATGCGCCGCTCGACTGGCTCACGATGCGCAGCTCGACGCGCCGGTTGTTGGTGCGGCCGGCCTCCGTGCGGTTGGTGTCGATCGGCTGCGCTTCGCCGTACCCCACCGCGCTGATGCGCTCGGTGGCGACGCCCTTCTGGGCCAACCAGGCCGCGACGGCCTTCGCGCGCGCCTCGGACAGCCGCTGGTTCGCGGCGTCGTCGCCGACGTCGTCCGTGTGACCGCCGACCTCGATCTTCTCGATGCTCGGGTTGGCCAGCAACACCGCCGCGACCTCGCCGAGCAGCGGGAACGACGCCGGGCGGATCACGGCCTTGCCGGTTTGGAACTGCACCGTCTCGGTGAGCACCACCTGCTCGGCGCCGACGTAGACCCGCGTGGGGCAGCCGTCGGACCGGCTCGGATCCGCGTTCGCCGGGATCGGCTGGTCGGGGCACGCGTCACGAGCATCCGCGACGCGGTCGTTGTCCCGGTCCGGGCAGCCGCCCGCGCCCGCGGTCCCGCGCTCCGTCGGGCATTGGTCGTCGCGATCGGCCACGCCGTCGAGGTCGCCGTCCGGGCAGCCCCCCAACGTCGCGAGGCCCGCCGCGCGCGGGCACTGGTCGGCGCCGTCGACGACGCCGTCCAGATCGTCGTCCGGGTCGGGGCAGCCGTCGTGGTCCTCCCACCCGTCGAAGTCTTCACCCACCCGCGGGCAAGCGTCCGACGCGTCGGCGATGCCGTCGACGTCGTCGTCGACGTCCGGACAGCCATCCTCGTCCTGGAACGCGTCGAGGTCTTCCGCGTCGAACGGGCAGGAGTCCTCGGTGTCGGTCAACCCGTCACGATCCCGATCCTGGACCATCGCGGCGTACGACAACGACGCGACCGCGCGCCACGCAGGCGCCCCGACGCCGCGCGTGAGGCCAGGACCCGCGCCGACCGCGAGCGCGACGCCGTCGGACGACCGCCCCTGCGCGAACAAGCTGACCGTAGCGGTGTCGTTGGGGGCGTCGCCGGTGCCGGCCAGATCGAGGCGCGCCTCGGCTTCGACCCCGAGGCGGACGCGCTCGGCGGCGCGCCACCAGCCGGACGCCAAGCCGTCGACCGACGAGCCGAGCGGCACGCCTTCGAAGTCGGAGACGCCGCCGACGGTCGCCCCGCCGTTCACGAGCCAGCCAAGGCTCCCGTCGTCCCCGCCGACCGCCGCCACGAGGCCGCCGCGCGCCCCACCGCCGACGAACGCCTCGGACGCGCCGGTCGGCAACCACACCCGGGGCACCAAGGCGACCGCGACGCCGCCGCCGCTCGACGTGTAGACGCCGAGCCGACCTTGGAGACGGACGTCGCCCATCGCGGGGCCCGCCTGGTCGCTCCACGGCGCGTCGACCGCGGCATAGACCGGCACCGCCGCCTCGACCCGCCACCGGCCGCCCCACCCATACCCCCCGACGACGGTGGCGCTGACCGCTTGCTCCACCATCGACTCGGACGTGCCGTCCGACCACGCCCACAGCGCGAGATCCTCGGCGACCGCGCCGACGACACCGACCGCGGCGCCGTCTCCGCCGTGGAGGGCGCCTTCACCCTGGAGCGAACCGGTCCCCCAGGCGAGCGACGCGCTGGCTTCGAAAGGATCCACGTCGGCGGCGAGCGCCTGCAGAGCGAGAGCGACGAGCACGGAGCCTCCGGCGTCGGGAGTCTACCGCGTTGGTGGGCCCCGCCGCCAACCCCGGCAGGAGGCCGATCAGCCGGTGCGCTCGACGATGACCGCGAGCCCCTGCCCCACGCCGACGCACAGCGTGGCACACCCCACGGTACCGCCGGTTCGTTCGAGCACACCGAGGAGCGTGATCAGGATGCGCGCGCCGCTGCAGCCGAGCGGGTGCCCGAGGGCGATGGCGCCACCGTGCAGGTTCACGCGATCCTCACGCAAGCCGAGCGTGCGGATCACCGCCAGCGCTTGCGCGGCGAACGCCTCGTTGAGCTCCCAGGCGTCGACCTGTTCCACCGACAAGCCCGCGCGCACGAGCGCCTTCTGCACCGCTGGCACCGGGCCGATGCCCATGTGACGCGGATCGACGCCCGCCGACGCCACCGCCCGCACCCGCGCGCGCGCGGTCAGGCCGTAGCGCCGCGCCGCGCCTTCGTCGGCGACCACGATCGCCGCGGCGCCGTCGTTCAGCGTCGAGGAATTGCCCGCGGTCACCGTGCCCCCCGCGCGAAACGCAGGCTTGAGCTTGCCCAGGGCGGCGAGCGACGCGTCGACGCGCGGCCCTTCGTCGCGGGTCACCTCCCGACGCTCCTTGCCCACGACGACGGGCACCGAGACCGTCTCGGCGTCGAACCAACCCGCGCCCGCGGCGTGGACCGCCTTCTGGTGGCTGTTGAGCGCGAACGCGTCCTGGTCGTCGCGCGAGATGCCGTACGCCTCGGCGAGGTTCTCCGCGGTCTCGCCCATGTGCTCGAGCGGAAACAGCGCCTCCATCCTCGGGTTCGGGTACCGCCAGCCGAGTGCGGTGTCGAACATGGTGACGCCGCCGACCTTCGGCATGAACGGCCCGCGCGGCACCGAGTACGGGGCGCGGCTCATCGACTCGACGCCGCCCGCGACGACGAGCTCGGCGTCGCCGACCTGGATCATGCGCGACGCTTGCGCGACGGCCTCGAGCCCCGACGCGCACAAGCGGTTGACCGTCACGCCGGGGACGGACTGCGGCAAACCAGCGAGCAACGCCGCCATCCGCGCGACGTTGCGGTTGTCTTCGCCGGCCTGGTTGGCGCAGCCGAACACCACCTCGTCGACCGCCGCGCCGTCGATGCCGGTCCGCGCGCGCAGGGCAGCGATCACGTGGGCAGCGAGGTCGTCGGCGCGGACCGCCGCGAGCCCTCCGTCAAACCGACCGATCGGCGTGCGAACGCCGTCACAGAGCACCGCGGTGCGCGTCATGGGCCCTCCGGGCGGGCGCCGTAACCGGTTACCCGGCCGGCCCAGGGGGCCAGATGGACCGGATCGCAGTCGTAGGTGCGGGGACGATGGGGCACGGCATCGCGCATGTCTGCGCCGCAGCGGGGTGCGCCGTGCGCCTGTACGACGCGATGCCCGGCGGCGCGGCGGCGGGCCTCGCGAAGATCCAGAACAACCTCGACAAGGGCGTGGCGCGCGGCAAGGTCACCCAGGAGGACCGCGACGCGACCCTCAGCCGGATCGCGGTCGCGCACACGATCGGCGATCTGGCCGACGGCGCCGATCTCATCGTCGAGGCGGTGCCCGAGTCGCTCGCCCTCAAGCACGAGGTGTTCCTCGCGCTCGAGGCTGCCGCCCCGCCCGGCGCCGTGCTCGCCTCCAACACGTCGTCGATCAGCATCGGCTCGATCGCGGCGCCGCTCGCGGATCCAGGTCGCGTGATCGGCGCCCACTTCTTCAACCCCGTCCACCTGATGCCGCTCCTCGAGATCGTCGTCGCGGCGGCCACACGCCCCGACGTCGTCAGCGCGCTCACGGCGTTCGGGGCCAAGATCGGCAAGGAGACGATCGTGGTGCGGGACGTCGCTGGCTTCGCCACCTCGCGGCTCGGCGTGTGCCTCGGCATGGAGGCGATCCGCATGGTCGAGCAAGGCGTCGCGTCGCCGGAAGACATCGACAAGGCCATGGTGCTCGGGTACCGCCACCCGGTCGGCCCGCTGCGGCTCACCGACATGGTCGGGCTCGACGTGCGGATGGCTATCGGCAGGCACCTCGCCAAAGAGCTCGGCAATCCTGCGTTCGAGCCCCCAGAGCTGATGCAGCGCATGGTCGCGGAGGGCAAGCTCGGCGCCAAGGCAGGGCACGGATTCTACGTCTGGCCGTCGTAATCGCGCGTACGTGACGTCGGGGGACAATCGATGAAGCGCGGCGTCGCGACGGGCGGTTAAGCGGCCGCCCGTTTCGGAGGATCGATGACCGCTCGTGCCCTGTCCACCCTCGTGCTGCTCGCCGGTTGCGGCGCCACGCCGCCACCCCTGGAGCCCGTCGCGGCGCCGACCGCGAGCGAAGACGTCGCCGTCTACGTGAAGTCGGCGATGGACACCACGGCGGATCCCTGCGTCGACTTCTACCAGTACGCGTGCGGCGCCTGGATCGCCAATACGCCGCTGCCGGCGGATAAGCCGGCGTTCGCGCGCAGCTTCAGCGTCATGGCCGACGAGAACGAGAAGCTCGTGCACGACATGATGGAGAAGTCGGCGGCCGACGCGAAGGCCGGCACCGGCGACCCGGACTGGCAGCGTATGGGGCACGCCTACGGCGCGTGCATGGACGAAGCCGCGATCGAAGCCGTCGGCATCAAGCCGCTTGACGCGCGGTTCGCGACCATCGCCGCGTACAAGAAGTCGGCGGACCTGCCGGCGTTGCTCGGCGCGATGCAGTCGGACTTCAACCCCGTGGTGTTCGACTTCGGCGTCGAGGTGGACCTCAAGAACCCCGAAACGCAGGTGCTCACCCTCAACCAGGCCGGCATGGGCCTGCCGCAGCGGGGCTACTACCTCGACGAGGATCCGCGCAGCGTCGGCATCCGCGAGGCGTACGTCGCGCACGTCGAGGCCATGCTCGTGCTGTCGGGCGTCGCCCAGGCCGACGCCGCCGCCTCGGCCAAGGCGATCATGGCGTTCGAGACCGAGCTCGCGAAGATCGCGTGGGCCCCAGCCGACCTCCACGACCCGCAGAAGGTCTACAACCCGATGTCGTTCGCCGACCTGAAGACGGTCGCGCCGAAGTTCGACTGGGACGCGTGGCTCAAGGCGACGGGGATCACGGTCACCCCGAAGTCGGTCGTGGTCGCCGTGCCCGACTACGTCAAGGGCGCGATCGACCTGGCGTCCAACCTCGACGCCAAGACACTCCAGGCCTACGTCCGCTGGCACACCATGCACAACAACGCGAACCTGCTCACCAACGCGATCGGCGAGCAAGAGTTCTCGTTCTACGGCAAGGCGATGTCCGGTCAGGCCGCCCGCCCCGACCGGTGGAAGCGCTGCGTTCGCAGCACCACGAGCTGGCTGCCCGAGATCGTCGGCAAGTACTACGTCGAGGCCAAGTTCTCCGGCGACAGCAAGCCCATCGCGCTCGGCATGATCAAGGCGATCGAAGACGAGTTCGTCGCGAACCTGAAAGAGCTCGAGTGGATGGACGCCGCCACCGCCACGCGCGCGGTCGAGAAGATGAGCCTGATCACCAACAAGATCGGCTACCCGGACAAGTGGCGCGACTACTCGGCGCTCACGCTGGGCACGAGCCACCTCGAGAACGGGATGGCGTGGCGGTCGTGGGAGATCAAGCGGCACCTCGCGAAGATCGACCAGGCGCCCGATCGGGGTGAGTGGTTCATGCCGGCGTCGATGGTCAACGCGTACTACAACCCGACCATGAACGAGATCGCGTTCCCGGCCGGTATCTTGCAGCCCCCGTTCTTCGGCGCGGATCGCCCGTCGGCGCTCAACTTCGGCGGCATCGGGATGGTCGTCGGCCACGAGATCACGCACGGGTTCGACGACGACGGCCGTAAGTTCGACGGCAAGGGCGTCATGACCGACTGGTGGGCGCCCGAGGTCGTCGGCAAGTTCGAGGAGTCGGCGCAGTGCGTCGAGGACCTCTACAACGGCTACCCGATGCTCGACGGCCTGCACGTCGACGGTGAGCTCACGCTCGGCGAGAACATCGCCGACCTCGGCGGCCTCAAGCAGGCGTACCGGGCGTGGAAGAAGGCGCACGGCAGCGAGCCGCAGGCGATCGAGGGCCTCACCAACGACCAGCTCTACTTCCTGGGCTTCGCCCAGGGTTGGTGCCAGGTGCAGTCGCCCGAGTACTCGGCCATGCTCCTGCAGGTCGACCCGCACAGCCCGGCGAAGTGGCGCGTGAACGGCGCCGTCTCGCAGGTGGCCGAGTTCGCCGAGGTGTTCTCGTGCGACGCCGGCAAGCCGCTCAACCCGCCCGAGCGGTGCGAGGTCTGGTAGTCCGCCCGGATCGGGTGTGCGCGCTGGTGCGCGCGTGTGCCGACGACCGGCGCGCGCGCGTGGGCCGCCGCTGCCCCCCCAAACCGACGGTAGTGGGCGTTCCTCGCCCACGTGGCGCCTGATTCTTCGCCGCGACGGACCGTGTCAGAAAACCTATGATCGTGCTGGCACGGCTCCTGCAAAACCCATCCTGACGGCGTATCGCTCGAAACGTAGCGTAAAAGCTCGTGTCAGAACAATACGACGCAAAGGCGCGACCCATGCATCACGCATGGATTGCGCGTTGGTGTTTGCTACTGCGAGGTGAACCATGCGCAAGGGTCATGCGGCGGCGTCAGCGCTGACGCTGCTCGCGCTCGTTGGATGTGGCAAAGAGACAGGGCTCGTGTGTGGTGACGGGACCGTTGAGGAAGACGGCGCGTGCGTGTCGGTGGCCACCGAGCCACCGCCGCCAACGACCGACACCGAGCCGCCGCCACCGACGGGCGACGATCTCGTGTGCGGCGAGGGCACCATCGAGGTCGACGGCGAGTGTGTCTCCACCATCGAAGAGATCGTCTGCGGAGAGGGCACCTACCTGGTCGACGGCGAGTGTGTCGCCGAGGAGGTCAAGCCCCCGGAAGAGATCCTCGTGCCCGGCAACTACACCGCTCCGCTGTCGCTGATGCAGCGCCTCGAGAGCGGCGAAGACCACATGCACATCTTCACGATCCGGCACCGGGAGACCGACGACAAGGTCTTCTACTGCAGCTACACCTTCGGCGTGCTCGACGTCAGCGACCCCTACGACGTCGAGTACACGGCCGAGCTGCTCACCGCCGACAACCTGTTGCTCGAGGGTGAGCGCGCGCCGGGGTGCTTGCACCTCGACTGGCACGACGAGCTGCCGGACTACGTGTTCACCACCCACCGCGACAACATCGACTTCCGGTCGTACCTGGGCGCCTGGGTGCTCCAGATGGACGTCGAGGATCCGCAGAGCGTCGACCCGTACCTGATCGACTTCCCCCTCCAGGAGGACACCGTCAGCTACGAGGGCCTCGACTATGACGGCGGGTACATCTACGTGACCGCGCACCAGCACGGCCTGCTGGTGTTCACGTTCGACGGGATGATGTTCCACCGGGTCACCGACCTCCCCGAGTTCGAGGACGCGTGGGAAGTGCAGATCCGCGACAACATCGCGTACATCGCCGATGGTGTCGGCGGGCTCGTCACCGTCGACGTGTCGGATCCCGAGGCTCCGTTCGTCATGGGGCGCGCGCTCACCAACGGCCAGGCCCTCGACCTCGAGCTGCACGGCGACGTCGCCTACGTCGCGTCCGGCGCGGGCGGCGTCGCGGTCATGGACATCTCGGACCCGTACAACCCGTCGCTCGTGCACTCGGTCGACACCAACGGCATGGCGGTCAGCCTGTCGGTGGACTCCGAGCGCCTGTACGTAGCGGCGTGGTACGACACCCGGGTGTACGACCTCGGTGACCCCTACGCGCCCGCGATGATCGGGGCGGTGCACATCACCAAGGACCAGTCGTACGACGGCGATCCGAACCTGCGCCCGGACATCACCGCGCGCACCTTCGGCGTCGACGCGTATGGCGACACCGTGTTCGTCGGGAACTGGTGGGTGCCCTACACCTACTACCTGCGCCCCGACGAGGTCGCGCCGTACATCGTGCTGCCGGAGACCGTCGCGAACCTCGGGTTCGGCCCCACCAAGATCGGTGAGACCCGGACCCAGGAGCTCACGGTCAAGAACCACGGCACGGCCCCGCTCGTGATCTACGATGCCTGGGTCGACAACGCCGCGTTCGAGGTCTCCCCCAAGCAGGTGCAGATCGAGCCGGGGGATTCGTTCGACCTGACCCTCAGCTACACCGCAACCTCGACCGAGCTCGAGACCGGCACGCTGACCCTGCTCAACGACGATCCGAACCAGCCCGTTCGGGACGCATGGCTCACCGGCAACCAGCCAGGGCTGGGTGTCGGCGCGATCATGCCCGAACTGACCGCAGACCTCATTGACGGGACCACGTGGTCCTACACCGAAGACGCCCTCGGCAGCGTGACGCTGTTGGCGTACTTCGCCACATTCTGACCCGTCTGCGGTCTGGAGTTGCCAGACCTCCAAACGCGTTTCATCGACCCCTACGCGCACACCGACCTGAAGGTCATCGCGTTGAACCCAGACAACACCGAAGGCGAGAACATCGGGGCCGTGGCCGAGTTCGCCTACGATCTCGACATCATGTACCCGATCGGGATCGAGACCGGTGAGAGCGCCTACGACCTGTTCCAGGACAACTACGACGGGGCCAACCCCTACCCGACCGATGTCATCATCGACCGGGACGGCGTGATCCGCTTCGTAGCGGTCGAGTACGACCCGGCGACGCTCGAAGATGCGTTGCTGGACGTGCTGTTCGAGTAGCCAAGAGGCGCGTCGGCGGGGGCACCCGCCGACGCGGCGACCGCCCCGAAGCGGACGGGGCCCTTCGTCCATTACCCGCCGTCTCGGCGGTCGCTTCGGTTCTCCCGACTTCGACGGGAGAACCAGAGTCTCGCTTGGGCGGGCGGCTGCGGGTCGACGGCGACACGCGCTATACAGTGCCGGGCGTGGGGGGTCGTGATGGTCCGCGCGCTCGTGCTGGTGTCTGCAGTTGTCTACGCCGGGATCGGGCTCGCTGCGGTGGCGGACCCGGTCGGCCTGATGGCGCCGGTCGGCGTCACCGTGCTCGACGATCGCGGTGTGGTCGAGCTGCGCGCGATGTACGGCGGGCTCGAGCTCGGCATGGCGGTGTTCCTCGCGGCGTGCCTGCGCGACGAGGCCCGCGCCCGCGTCGGGTTGCTCGCGGCCACGTTGACCCTCGGCGGGCTGGGGTCGGCGCGCGCGTTGGCGTGGTGGGTAGCGCAGCCGGAGGGGGTGTTGATGCCCGCCCTGATGGTGGTGGAGCTCGGGGGGGCGGCGTTGGGGGCGTTGGTGCTGCAACGCCGGCCGGCCGCCGGGGCGTGATCGGCGTGGTGGGCGCGCCTACCGCGCTCCGAGCTCGGGCGGCAGCGGGGCGGGAACCGCCTGGTCGGCGTAGCCCCGCGCGTTCGGATCGGCCTTGATCGCGCGCCGCACCTTGGACGCGTTCCACCACCAACGCACCATGTGGGCGTGGCTCCGCACGATCTCCCGCGCGTACTCCGGGTAGAACGCCGCGCGCGACGCGACGGGCAGGCCCGGACGGCGGTCGCGCCGCACCTTGACCCGGAACCACCCGCTCTCCAGCGGGTGGATGCGCTCGATCGCCACCGACCGGTAGAACCACAGCATCCAGAACATCGCGTTGCCGACGCTGTAGCCGGTGGCAGCGTTGCGCCGGAGCACCCGTTCGACGTGGTCGGCCGTGTAGTAGGCGTCCCAAGCCTCGTTGTAGAGCGCTTGCAGCTCGTCACGCGACATGAGCGGGTGGTCCGTCGTCACGTGATGCAAGTCGAACCGGTTGAGATCTCCCTCCATCGGCACACCCTCGGCGGTGAGCCGCTGGTGGTCCTCAGAGCCCGGGAGGGGGGTAAGGAGGAAGAACTCCAGCAGGTCGACCGGGAGCTCCTGCTGGATTGTCTTGATGGACGCCAGCACGCTCTCGCGGGTGTCCCCCGGGAAGCCCAGGATGTACCCGCAGTAGGTGAGAACACCGGCCCGCTTCCACGCGAGCAGCATGTCCCGATAGTCGGAGATCTTGTTGTGTCCCTTCCGGGCGGCCTTGAGGTTCGCCGGGACGATGTTCTCGAGGCCGATGTAGACGCGGTTGACGCCCGCCCGCGACGCCTTCTCGATGAACCCCTTGATGCGGTGGCAGGCGGTGTCGACCTGCAGCGTGTATTTGGCGACGAACCCCTCCGCGCGCAGCGCGATGAGCCGATCGAGGATCTCCTCCCAGGCTTGGTTCCGCGCGAAGTTGTCGTCCGTGATGAAGAACCGGTTGATGCCGATGGCGGCGTTCTCGCGCACGATGCGCTCGACGTCGTCGGCGGTGCGCTGCCTCGACTTGCGGCCTTGTACGTTGATGATCGTGCAGAACGAGCACAAGAACCGGCACCCGCGCCCGGCGTCGAAGCTGCCGAGCCCGCCGGCGGTGCGCTGCACGCGGTCCGCGGGCAGCACGGGCACCGGCTGCCCGGCGAGCCCGGGGAGGTCATCCAGGTACGAATAGACTGGCTGGAGCGTGCCGGAGAACGCGTCTCGGAGCACACGGTCGAGCCGCCCCTCGGCTTCCCCCGCGTACAACGAGACCCCGAGGTCGAGCGCCTCCTGAAGCTCGGGAGTGATTCGCCGCAGCATCGACAGGGTGCCGGAGACGTGGAACCCGCCGATCACGACGGGGACCCCGCGCGCCCGCGCACGCCGCGCTAGCAGGCTGCTGAAATAGTCGCCGTTTCTGTGTCATTCAGTCTTGATTGGGACCGCCTGATGGAGACTTGGTCCGCTCGATTTGAAGGTGGTTGGTCGGACGCCTGTTGAACCGTC
>CAIUDO010000050.1 GCA_903897935.1 uncultured Pseudomonadota bacterium | reverse complement strand
CCATCAGCCATCAGCTTGCAGCTTGACAATGGCGCGATGGTGACGCAACCGACCTTCACCTGAACGCGAACAACCCGGTCGACTGCCGCTGAGCGATGCATGGCTTTGACCGGGCTGACCGCTGAGCGCTGACTGCTGACCGCTTGTTCAAGGGCTGCTTGGTGGCTACTCTTCTTCGGGGTCCAGCAGCGCGTCGCGGATGTTCGACTGCTCACGTAGGCGGAGCAGCGCCTCGCGCTCGATCTGGCGCACACGCTCGCGCGACAGGCCCATCTCCTTGCCGACCTCGGAGAGCGTGCGGAACTCGCCGTCATCCAAGCCGTAGCGCCGCGTCAGCACGAACCGCTGCCGCTCGGTCAGCACGTGCTCGAACGCGTTCTGCATGCGCTTGAGCTCCTGGGACTGGATCGCCTCGCCGTCGGGCTGGATGGCGTCTTCGTCCGACAAGAAGCGCTCGAGCGGGCGGGGCCGCGGACCGTCGTCGACCGGCTGCTCGATCGAGATCGTGTTGCCCTGCGACAACAACAGCTCGGCGCGCTCCTGGTCGATGCCCACCTCCTCGGCGAGCTCGGCGATGCCGTACGACATCCCGGCCGCTTCGAAGCGCTTGATCGCCTTGCGCAGGTTGCGGGTCTGCTCGACCGCGCAGCCCGGCAGCCGCACCGGGCGCCCGGTGTGGTCGATCGCGCGGGTCATCTGCGCGCGCACCCACCAGCGCGCGTAGGTGGAGAACCGGATGCCGCGGTCGGGGTCGAAGCGCTTCGCCGCGCGCAACAGGCCGATGTAGCCCTCCTGGACCAGATCCTCCTCGTCCATGAACGGGCCCGCGAGCTTGCGGGCTTCACCGTGCGCGATGCGACGACCCGACATCGCGAGCCGCCACCGCAGCGTCTCCGCTTCGGCCCACGCGGTCTTCGCGTCGCGCGCGCGCATACGCAGCGCCTGCTCGCCGCGCGAGGTCTTCCACACGGCCTCGACGGCGGCCTCCAAGCGGTCGACCGCGCCGGCGCGGGTGCGCTCGGCCCGGTCGGGCTTACGGCGAAGGATCGTCTCGGCGCTTTCGACGCCGCGGACCGCCTCACGAGCCTTCTGCTCCGCGCGGCGGATGGCACGGGCGATGTCCTTCTCCTCTTCCGCGGTGAGCCGCTCGGAGCGCTTGCGAGCGACGTCGGCGAGTGAGAATTCCATGGACACTCCAGGACTCCGGGATGACCGCTCGCGCGATCGGGTGACGGCTGTTCAGCCGAGGGTCGCTGTCCACGCCTCGAGCCCGAAGGCCCGGCGTACGCGGTGAAGGGTCGGGGTGGCGATCGCGCGCGCGCGGGCCGCTCCGGTAGACAACACATCTTCGAGATCGGCGGGGTGCTCCCGCCAGAACGTGTACCGCTCGCGCGGCGCCGCCAACGTGGCCTCCATCGCCTCGAACAACGCCTGCTTGGCGTGCCCGTAGCCGAGGCCGGGCGCGAGGTACCGAGCACGAAGGTCGGCGACCTGGTCGGGCTCAGCGAACGCGCGGTACAATTGGAAGACGGGGCACGTGTCGGGGTCCTTGACGTCTTCGACGCCGCGGCTGTCGGTCTTGATCCGCATGACGAGCTTACGAAGCTCCTTCGGAGCTGCCCACAGCGGGATGACGTTGTCGTACGACTTCGACATCTTGCGACCATCGAGGCCCGGGACGGTCGCGACGTCTTCCTGGATCACGACCTCGGGCACCACGAGCGTGCCCTCGGCGCGGTGGTTGACCTTGATCGCCATGTCCCGCGCCATCTCGACGTGCTGCTTCTGGTCCTTGCCGACGGGCACGACGTTCGCGTCGTACAGGAGGATGTCGGCGGCCATCAGGACCGGGTAGAACAGCGTGCCCGCGTTGATCTCGCGGCCGCCGTCGCGCGCGGCCTTCACGGCGTGCCCCCGATCGAGCATGCCGACCGGGATGACGCACGACAGGACCCAGGCGAGCTCGTGCACCTCGGGGACCGCGGACTGGCGGTACAAGACGTTGCGCTCGGGGTCGAGCCCGAGCGCGAGGAACGTGGCGGCGACCTCGTGGGTACGATCGCGGAGGACGGCGGCGTCTTCGACCTGGGTCAGCGCGTGATAGTCGGCGATGAACGAGAACGCGTCGAACGACCGCTGCAGCTCCAGCGCAGGCCGGACGCTGCCGAGGTAGTTGCCGACGTGGATCTGCCCGGACGGCTTGATGCCGGTCAGCGAGCGACGCAAAGAAACCCTCCTACCCGGGCAGCGCGCGAGCGCGCGGGTGTGCAGCGGGGACGTGCCGGTGACGATTCGGTGGAGCTTCCGCAGCGGGCATGGTGATGCGGTTCGGGAAGCGCCGGGAATCATACACACGGCTCCGCCGGAAGCCAGCGCGAATCTTGCGGCGTGCGTCAAGCCGGTGTTACGTCGGGCGCTTGCGCAGGTAGGTGCGACGGTGTGGCGTGGTCGTGAACCTGCACCTGCAAGGCGCGCGCACGTCGCGGTCGAGGGGCGCCAGGGGGAGGAGCCGTGGAGCGTAGCCTCGTTCGGGCCGTCATGAGCGAGGCGGTGGCCACCGCGCGGTGCGCGCTGTGGCCGGTTGCGCTGCTGCGGCCGCTGCCCGCCCGCGACGCCGGGCGCCCCGTCGTGTTGGTGCACGGCTACCTCGGCCACCGGGAGATGCTGCGCCCGCTCGCGCGCCGGCTGCTCGACGAGGGCTGGGGCCCGGTCGTCCGGGTCGGGTACCCGTCGACGCGGGTCGGGCTGGACGAGGTGGTCACGCGGGTCGGCGCAGCGGTCGCGTCGGCGGCGTCGGCGTCCGGCGTCCCGGTCGACCTGATCGGGCACAGCCTCGGCGCGGTGGCGTGCCGGGTCTGGCTCCGGCGGTCGGGCGGTCCCGGCGTTCGCCGGTTCGTCTCGCTGGGTGGCCCGCACGCGGGGACCAGCCTGTACCGGGTGGTGCCGGGCCCGCTGCGGGCGGCGCTCGACCCGCGCGGGGCCGTCGTCGCGGCGAATCGGGGCGGCGCGGAGCCGGTGCCCACGGTGGTGGTTCGCGCGCGGTACGACCAGCAGGTGTTCCCGCCAGAGCGGGCGTCGATCGCAGGGGTCTCGGAGATCATCGTCTCGGGGACCGGGCACAACGGGCTGCTGTGGTCGTCGGTGGCGCACGACGCCGTCGTGGCCGCGCTCGCCAGCGCGGCGTGACTACGGCGCCGGGACCGTGATCGCGGCGAGCTGCTCCATCGCCGCTCGGTACTTGCTCGGCGGCAACGCCCGGACCGCCAGGCGCGCGGCCCACGACTCCTGGGCGATGCGGGCGCGCGCGCGACGCGGGCCGGGGGAGCGGCGCACGCGGTCGACGAACACCCGCACGAGGTCGGGGTCGGGGTCGTGCCGGATGCGGCTCCACAACAGGCCGACGTCGGGCTCGCCGGCCGCGAGGGCGATCGGCAAGACGGGGCTGCCGGTGAGCAAGCGCGCGACGAGATCGTCGGACGGGCCGTCGAACAGCGCGTTGTCTTCGGTGCCTTGGAGCACGCGCCCGAGGTGGCGGCCGTAGCGGCCGAGCGCGGTGAGCGCGGCCGGGTCGCTGTCGCCGAGGCGGCCGCCCGCGCGGCAGCAGAACGCGTACACCGCGCCGGCGTGGGTGTCGGTGTGCTCACGCCACTCTTCGGGGGTGGGCATCGACGTGCGGGCGCCGAGCTCCTCGGTGAGCGCGTGCCCGTCGGTGATCTCGCGCAAGGTGTCGATCAGCTCGGTGAGCACCTCAGCGCGGCTGTGGCGCGTGAGCTCGAGCGCGCGCACGGTGAGCTGAGTGCCCGACAGCCACTCGACCGACGTTCGGAGCAGGCGCTTGGCGACCCGCCGGCGCCGGCCGCCGGAGCGCCCGAGGGCGAGGTCGTGCACGATGACGGCGCGGTGCAGCAGCTCGGCGGCGTGCTGAAGCTCGCGGTCGACCGTCGCGGCGCCCGACGCACGCGCGGCCAGCGCGACCAGCACCGGGCGCATCCGAGGCATACGCGGCTCGTCGGAGGACGCGGTGATGCCGAGCAGATCGAGCAGCGCTGCGTCGTCCGCGAGGTCGTCGCGGACGATCTCGGCGACCGCGCGCGCGGTGTCGCTCAGGGGGACGCGATCCAGCAGGCCGGACAGCCGATCGAGCCCACGAACGAGTCTGCGACCCCGCAATCGGTTGTGCCTCCGGGTCACTTCCTACCTCGGTCGCGGCTCCGTGGCGCGCGTCGCCGGGGCCAGGGTTATGGGGCGGCCTCGCCACCACCGGCCACCGCCAGGAGTTCCGTTCATGGGCACCGCCTACATCGTCGACGCCATCCGCACCCCGATCGGCCGCCGCAACGGCGCGTTCGCCAAGCAGCACCCCGTCGAGCTCGGCGCGGCGCCGATCCGCGCCCTGCTGGAGCGCACCGGGCTGCCGGGCTCCGCGATCGAAGACGTCGTGTACGGCTGCGTCACGCCGATCGGCGATCAGGGCGGCAACGTCGGCCGGTTGTGCGCGTTGGAGGCTGGGTTGCCGGTCTCCGTCACCGGCGTGCAGGTCAACCGGATGTGCGGCTCGTCGCAGCAGGCCATCCACTTCGCGGCGATGGGCGTCGCGTCGGGCTTCCAGGACCTCGTCGTGGCGGGCGGCGTGGAGCTGATGAGCCGCGTCCCGATGGGCTCCGACCTGTTCTTGAACGGCGAGATGACCCGGTGGTCGTCCGAGGTGTCGTGGCGGTACACGATCATCCCGCAGGGCATCTCCGCCGAGCTCGTCGCGAAGAAGTACGGCGTGAGCCGCCCCGAGATGGACGCGTTCTCGTTGCGCAGCCACCAGCGCGCGGCCGCCGCGACGGACGCCGGGCTGCAGGCGAGCGAGATCGTCTCCTACGCGGGCCTTGACCGCGACGAGGGCATCCGGCGGGACACCACGATCGAGCGCCTCGCCGGGCTCAAGCCGGCGTTCCAAGACGACGGCACGATCACGGCGGGCTCGTCGTCGCAGATCAGCGACGGGGCGGCGGCCGTGCTGCTCGCGTCGGAGGCGGCGGTCGCGCGGTACGGCCTCAAGCCGCGCGCGAAGGTGATCAGCGTGGCGGTGGCGGGCGTCGACCCCACGATCATGCTCGACGGCCCGATCCCGGCCATGCAGATGGCGCTCGCGAAGGCGGGCCTGTCCCTCGGCGACATCGACGCCATCGAGATCAACGAGGCGTTTGCCTCCGTCCCGCTCGCGGCGGTGCGCACGATGGGCATCGACGAGGCGAAGCTGAACGTCTACGGCGGCGCGATCGCCAACGGTCACCCGCTGGGCGCGTCGGGCGCCAAGCTGATGACCACGCTGCTCAACGTGCTCGAGCGGAGCGGCGGCCGGTACGGCATGCAGAGCATGTGCATCGGGTTCGGGCAGGCCACGGCGACGATCATCGACCGTCACGTCTAGGAATTCGAGCGGTCAGCGGTCAGCGCCGACCATCAGCCATCAGCCATCAGCCATCAGCCATCAGGCTCTCTGGAGTTCCAATCGCCGCAGCCGCGGCCAGAGCCAGGCCACCCCGACCAGCAGTCCGAGCGCCAGTGCCACCTGCACGGGTTGGTAGCCGCTGCCGAACTGGCCGGTGTGGGCCAGTAGATGGATCGTGGTGCCGGCGGCGGCGAGGCTCAGCGATTGCAGGCCTTTGGT
>CAIUDO010000049.1 GCA_903897935.1 uncultured Pseudomonadota bacterium | reverse complement strand
GACGCGTGGCGGGGCGCAGGGTCGTGCACGGTCGTCCACGCCCGGCATCGTCCACCGCCGTCCCCGGCGCGGCCCCGTGACCCACGTGGGTCGGCCGTCGAACGTTGACCCACGTGGGTCGGGTCGTGCCGGCTCGGGTCACAGCCAACGCCGGCTGGGGACGATGACGGGCGTGGACGACGGTGCACGACCCTGCGGGATCAACAGGTTGACCGTCCGCGCAGGTTCACGGGTCGCACACGGTCGCCCACCCCCTTGGACAACCCGTCGCCGCGATCGTGGCACCCGGTTCGAGCGGGATCATGGCGACGCGTTGCCCACATCGCCCCCAGCCGCTACGACGATGATCCCATATCTAACAACAGATTTTAGCTATACGTTTGCTTGCGTCTGCTGTGTGCGGTGATAGGGGGTTGGGAGAGGATGGATTGATGTCTCCTGCTGAATGTTCTTCGCTTCATGCCCGGATTGTGTCGTTGTGGCAGGCTCGGATGGCTCACGATCTCGAGCTGATGCGGCTGCTGAGCGAGCTGGAGGCGGCGCGTGGGTACCGCGCCGTCGGGTTCGCGACGTTCGCGGAATACGCCGCCTCCGTGCTGCAGATGCCCGCTCGGCAAGCGCGGGACCTCGTGCGCGTCGCCCGCGCGCTGCCCGCGCTGCCCGCGCTCCAGCAGGCGATGGCGGACGGCCACCTCGGGTGGACGAAGGCGCGCGAGATCGTCCGGGTGGCGTCACCCGATACGGTCGACGCCTGGGTCGCGCGCGCACACGCCGTCTCCAGCCGCGAGCTGGAGGCGCTCGTCGCAGCGGCATCGCCGGGTGGGGCGCCGGGCGACGCACCACCGAAGGCGCCCGCCTACACGTCTCGGGTGTTCCATCGCCTCGAATCGAGCGACGCCGACGTGATCGACGAGCTGCTGGCGTACCTGCGGGCGAGCGTCGCCGGCGACGACGTGTCGGACGGCACCCTGCTGGCCGAGTTCGCCCGGAGGTACCTGCGCGGGGTGGCCGACGGCATCGAGGACGTAGGCGAGCTGCCCGCGATGGAGCCGGCGGTGCTGCACCTGCAGGTCAGCCCCGACGGGCACGTCGAGGGGTACGACGCCGAGACGTCCGATACGATCGGGTCGCAGGTCGCGTGCGACGCCAAGGTCGTCGACGAGCACGGCGCCACCGCGCGCACGATCCCCTCGCGCGTGCGGACGATCGTGTTGGATCGCGACCGCCGCCGCTGCGCGGTCCCAGGTTGCTCCGGCCGGTTCTGGCTGCACCTGCACCATCTCCGGCCGTTCTCGCTCCACGGGTCCCACGATCCCGCGGACCTCCTGACCCTGTGCGCGTGCCACCACCGCCTGATCCACGAGGGTTACCTGCGGGTCGAGGTCGACGACGACGGCGCGGTGCACGCTGAGCGCCCGGACGGCTCGGTGCGCGTCGGGCCGCCAGAGCCTCGCCGTCGGCCGACCCACATGGGTCGCGGCAGACGCGGCGCCGAAGCGTCGACGGTGTTGGCGCACCGGCCGAGCTGCGCGCACCGACGGCACGCCCGGTGACCCGCGATCCTCGGGGTTCATCCAGCTTGAAGGCTAACGACGGACGCCGTGGCCACCGGCGAACCCAGCCGACCACGGGACGTGCCCAGCGAGCAGCGAGGCGGCGTCAGCGCGCTCGACCTCGTCCTGCGCGACCGACGCGAGGCAGAAGCCCGCCCACCAGCGCATGCCGCACGCGCGCGCGAGCGCCTCGCCCGCCCGCCACGCCTCGGGCGCCCCGGTCGCCGCCCCGCGCGCCGCCAGCAGCTCGACCTCCAGCGGGCGGAGCTGCCGCGACCGCGCCCACGAGAGGCCGTCGTCGAGCGCCCCGGGCAACGACGGCACCCCGGACGCCGCCAACGCCCGCGTGAGGGACGCGCGCGCCGACCACACCAACGACGCGCGGCCCGCCTCCGTGGCGGCGGCGATCCCCTCGCACCACCGCGCCGCTGCCCGCTCGTGCGCCCCGCGGAACCCGTCGACCGTCGCCAGCTCCGCGAGCACCCCCGCGCGACCCGCCGGTGACCCGGCGACCTGCCGCAGCACCCGCTCGAGCACGGCCACCGCCTCCGGCAGCGCGCCTCGCACCGTCGCGAGCTGGCCGGCGCGAAGCTCCGCCGCCACCCGTGCGCTGCCCGTCGCGACGCCGTCGAGCACGTCGAAGGCGGCCTGCGCGGCGACCACGTCCCCACGCGACAAGTGGACGGACACCAACGTATCGGCCAGCAACAACCTACCGAACGGGTCGGTGGTGCGCTCGATCGCCGCCGCGCCCGTCGCCGCCGCGACGTCGAGCCGGCCGACCTCCGCCCACACCGCCACCAGCCGCACCACCGCCGTCGGCGCGCCACCCGAGGGATCCAGCGCCGCCGCGCGCTCCAACGCGACCGCCGCCGCCGCCGGATCGTCGTCGCGGCGCAGGCCCTCCCCCCTCGACTCGAGCGCGACTCGGGCCGCGTCGGCGGCCCCGAACGCGAGCGCGCCCGACGCG
>CAIUDO010000048.1 GCA_903897935.1 uncultured Pseudomonadota bacterium | reverse complement strand
GGTCCTCGACGATGATCACCGCTTCATCGACGAAGACCAATGCGACACAAACCTCGCCGTCCGGCCCCTCGCCCGCGCGAACGTCGAAGACGTTCGCCCGGTCCGGCCAGATCAGCAGCTCGGCTGTGCCGGGGGGCTCTGCGAACACGACCCCGAGCTCCGGCCGCTCCGAACCTCTATCGGGGTCATAGGGTCCGAACCCGGAGGCGACCGCGAACCCAGAGCCCGGACTCGCGTCGAGCCACCAGCCGAACCGGCCCTGCTCGGGATAGGTGCCCGTCAACAACGCGGGTTCGTCGAAGATCAACGTGGGCCACGCGAACGACGGCCCCTCCGACGTCACGGTGCCGGTGTCGGGCGGCGACGCGTCGGGCGGTGGCTGCCCGGGGTCGCACGCGCCCAACACCAGCACCCCGGCCACACGCACGTTCGACCCCCTCACCGCCTCCTCCTGAGCTTTCGGCCGACCCGCCGGGCGAGATCCATCCACACCGGCCCATCTCCGGGCGCGCGCCCGAACACCAGCGCCGCCAGCCCGAACACGACGATCTCCCCGGCGAACACGGCCACGCGCACCCCCGCCGACGCGTCGTGGAACCCCCACCACGACGCCGATCCCATGCCGACCCCGACCACCAGCAGGCCGAGCCCACGCGCCCCGAGCGGCGACACCCCGACCGCGCGCCACACCTGGACCGCCCGCATCACCGCCCACACCGTCACGCTCACCGCGCTGCCGATCGCCGCGCCCACCGGCCCGAGGGACGGTACCAGGAGCAGATCCAGCGCCAGGTTGATCACCAGCGCGATGACCCCGTTGCGCAGCTCCAACCTGGCGTACCCACCCATCGCGAGCACCGTCGATGCTGGCGCGACCGCCACGCCGACGATCTGGCCGACCATCAGCCACAGCAGCGCGCCGGCCGCGGCGTGGAACGACGCTCCGAACACCGAGAGCAACACGTCGGGCACCAGCGCGACGCCCAAGAACAGCGGCAGCGCGACGACCAACAACCCGCGGGACGCGATGTCGGTCAGGGGCCCGAGCCGCGCCTGCTCACCGCGGGCGATCAGGTCGGCGACCATCGGCCGGAACGCCGTCCGCACCGCCGCCGTCGGGATCGCGCCCAGCATCGCGAGGCTCACCGCCGCGCGGTAGTGCCCGACGTCTACGCTCGACACCCACCAGGTCAGGATGAGGATGTCGAGCTGCAGGTTCGTCCGGAACAACGCGTCCGGGATGCTCATTGGGACGCCGTACGCCAACAACGCGCGCACCGACGGCTTCGAGGCCACGGCGCGGTCCCCGAGCGCCCGCCCGTATCGGCGCCACGTCGTCGCGGCGCCGTCGAGCATGAAGAACACGAAGCTCAGCGTGTGCGCCACGATCGCGGCTTGAACGCCGAGCCCGAGCGCGACACACAGCGCCGTACACGCCAGCATCGACACCGGCAGGGTGACATACGTCGCGCGCGCGGTCCCGCGCACGTCACCGGCCGCGTTGACGAACCCGACGAGGGTGCGCGCGATCGGTCGGAACAGCGCGATAGGCGCCGCGACGAGCACCCCCCGCGCGACGTCGCTCGACTCGAACCACGACGGGAGCACCCACGCCGCCGCGAGCGTGGCCCCGGTCACCACCAGCCCCGCCGCCAGGTTGAGCGCGAGCGAGCCGAACACGACGCCCTTGACCGCCGCGTCGTCGCCTGCCGCGCGGGCGCGCGCCCCGAAGTAGACCGCGGCGCTGTGCAGCCCGAGCTGGCTGAGCGCGCTCAGCAGCAGGCCGATCGTCGTGGCCGACGTGTAGACGCCGAACGCGGCCGCCCCGAGCCCCCACGTGAGCACGAATTGCGTCGCGAGGCGGGCGAACCGGTCGACGCCCTGTGCGCCGAACACCAGCGCCGACCCACCGACGAGGTCGGCGGCGTCGCGGGTCGCGCGATCGTCGGCGGACGTCATGGCGACACCCCGCACGAGGCACCGGCGCGCACGCACGCCCAGAGCTGCAAAAAGCGCTCGGCGGACCGGAGCATCGGGTCGAGGTCGACCCCGCGCTCCTCCACCCGGACCCAGAGCTCGGGCAACAGCCCCGGGTGGGCGAGGCCGAGCGTGTCGATCGGCAGCGCGCCCTCCGGCGCCGGTCCGCGGCAGCGCCCCTTGCCGTAGACGGGCGCGCTGTGTGAGGTCCAACCGTTCCAATCGGACGACCAACCCGTCGCGAGCAGGGTGCGTTGCGCGTCGGACAGGTCGTCGAAGGTGAGGTCGGGCTGGCCGAAGATGACGGGCACGTGGTCGCGCAGGGTCTGTTGCACCGCGGTGACCTGCCAGGCCCACGCCTCCAGGGTGCCGGGGCACATATCGGGATCCGCCTCAATCGACGCGCGCTCGGGGGTGAGGTCGAGGCCGTTGAGCGAGACCGCGAACTGCCCGCCGAGCTTGTAGACGGTGACGAGCTGGTCGTCGCTGACCGCGAAGCTGCCGTCGTGTACGCGCGCGAGGGTGCTGTGGGTGAACAGGGGGGGGATGCCGTGCGCGACACACAGATCGAGGGCGTCTTGCTGGGACGCGGGCGACATGTGGGTGAAGTCGACGAGCACGCCCGCGTCGTGCAGCGCCAGCAGCGACGCGGCGCCGTGCTCGGTGAGGCCGCGCCGCTCCCCGCGCCGCGCCGCCCGGGTGCCCTTCGGGTTGACCAGCCGCCCGACCCCCCCCTCGAGCAGGGCGGAGCCGCCGAACTCTTTGTCGCGCAGGTGGATGAGGGTGAACACGGCGACGCCCTGGTCGGCCCAGAACGCGGCGTCGCCGGGCTCGAAGAGCAGCTTCTCGCCGCCCTCGATGCTGTGCACGACCACCATCTTGTCGGTGGTCTGGAGGAGGTCCCGGGCTTGTTCGGGGGTGTGCGCGAGGGCGTAGTCGTCGGGGTGGGCGTCGACGAACCGCTCGACGTACGCGAGCTGGCGCAGGACGAGGCGGCGGGCTTGTTTGGGGGTCTGGGCGCGCTCGGCGGCCATGGCGGCGGCGAGGAAGACGCGCACGTCGGAGTCGCCGAGGGTGACGGCGGAGACGGTCTGGCGGAACTGGTGGCGCCAGGTGCGGTGGGCCAGCGGTCGGTCGGTGAGGCCACGCCGGAACATGGGCCACGGCAGGTGCATGGCCGGGTGGGCTTGCCAGTCGATCTGGCCGCGGACCTCGGGCGGGGCAGGCTCGTCGATCGGCTCGACGGCGACGGGATCGTCGCCGGGGTCAGCGGCGAGCGCGGGCAAGGAGGCGGCGAAGGCGATCCACATGGGCTGGCCATACCCGAACGTGCGCGGGGCGCCACCCGCAGGCGGGATGGGCACCGCAGCAGGCCGATCGTCGTGGCCGACGAGGTCGGCGGCGTCGCGGGTCGCGCGATCGTCGGAGCCGGCCCTGGCGCGCGACCGAGGTCGGCGGCACCGGCGGCTGGAAGGTCGACGCGCATCCGCCCCGCGTACCCTGACGCTCGACGCTCATGGAGGAGATCCGCACCGGAGGCGCCCATCTGCACACGACCCGCGCACGAGTCTCGGCGGAGGAGTAGAGTCGCCCCGTCTGGCGGGAAGCCCGACCCAGGAGGCAGCATGAGTACGAGGGAGGAGCGTCCCGAACCGAAGACGCTCGATGATCGAGGCATCTTGGCCGCGCTGTTGGGCCGCGGATGCATCGAGGACCACGTCGCGCGCATCCGGCGCGCGGATAAGAGACTCCGGGAGCCTCGGGCCAAGTCCCCGTTCATCCTGCCTGGGATGGCGCGCGTCACGACGGACGCGTTTTCCGACCGCTTCGGGGCGCTCGTGCACGTCCCCGGGGCGCTCGTGCACGTCCCCGACCCCGCCGCCAGCTCCGAGGGCACGCCGAAGATCGAGACCTACTACGAGCAGTGGCTCCTGTGCCGCGGCCCAGCAGAGCGCGTCACCCTCCACTTCAACGACGGCTACACCTTCACGGGCACGCCCGAGGCGTACCCGAAGCGGTTGCCGTGGCTGCGGTCCGATCAGCAGACCTCGCCCACGACGTGGCTGGGGCTCGTGGATGGCAAGAAGGTCACGCCGAAGGGGTTCTACTGCGCGAAGAAGGCGAACGGAGACGATCTCGACCCCGCGGTGTTCGTTCGCGCGAGCGCCCGGGTCGAGGTGCGGCGGGTGGACGCCGGGAGTCCGCCACCCCTGAATCAGGAGCACGTCCCGCAAGGGGAGGGCCCGTTCCGGTGGGAGGAGTGGCTCCAGGACGCCGGTGGGTCCAAAGCTTGGGTCTACGGCGAATGGGGAAAGGTCGAGTCTGGTAGGGTCAAGCGTGTGATTCACATGGCGTGGGCCGATGACTACACTCCGCTGCCCGACGAGACGTCGCAAAGCCAGGTGAATCCGTCCAACTCGCTGAGCCTCGAGGCGTGGCTCGCAGACCTGCCGAGTCGGTTCGGAGGAAAGGCGTACACGTACGCCCGCAGCGTCCTGAGCCTCCCTGGCCAGTCGCTTCCATGCGGCGACGACGACGTGGCCCGGGGGGAAGCCCGACGCTGACCGGTGTGCGAGCCCGCGCGCCGCGACCCCCGACGTCGCGTCGCCCGGCCGCCGAAGGCCCTACGTCGGGTGGGGCCGCGACCCGTCGCAACGCGAAACCGCGGGGACAGCGAGGGGTCGGCCCGGTTGGCGGGGGCACTCTCGCGGTCGAGCGTGCAGCGGGTGGGCTCAACCGACAGCGTCTCGCTCGCCCTGGTCCAACGCCCGCCGCAGCTCCGGCCGCGTCATCGGCCCCTTCATCCACGTGATCGCCCACCGCGGCTGCACCAACACCGCCCCCTCCCCCGCGTGCACGTCCCGCACCACGAACCAGCGCTTCGCCAGCCGCTTGATCGTGTCTGCCAGCGCCTTTCGCGACGGCCCCGCCCCCGTCGCCGCCGCCAGCCCGTCCACCACCCGCTCCCGGTCCGCGTCCGTCTGCAACCGACCCACGAACCACATGCCCGCGTTCGACAGCGCCCGATAGTCCAGGTCCATCGGGTTCTGCGTCGCCAACACCACCCCCACCCCGTACGCCCGCGCCTGCTTCATCAGCGCCACCAACGGCCGCTTCGTCGGCGGGTCCTTCGGGTGCGGCGGCAAGAACCCGTACACTTCATCGAACACGATCAGCGCCCGTAGCCCCGACGTGCCCGACAGCCCCCGCACCCACGCCACCACCTCGTCGAGCATCACCCCGAGCACCAGCGCCCGGTCGTCGTCGTCGAGGTGGGCGAGGCTCACGATCACCCCTGGCGTACGACCGTCCGTGGGGGTCAGCCACGCGCCGACGTCGATCGTCGCGCCCTCACGCCACGTCGCCACCGACGGCGACGCCAGCAGCGCGTTGATCGACGCCGCCAGCTTCGCCCGGTCCGCCGACGACACGAACGCGTCGAGCGGGAGCGCGCCGATCTCCTCGATCGGCGGCTCGGTCAGATCGTCGATCAGCGCGGCGATGCTGGCCGACTGCCCGGCCCGCAGGCGACGCTCGGCCAACACCGACAACAACACGTGGTCGCGCGACCGTGCGGGATCCGGGTCGCGCCCGACGAGGCGCATCACGAGGGAGATCGCCGACGACAACGCCGCGCGGGCCGCCTCGAGGTCGGTGTCCCACAGCAGCGAGCGGCGCTCGAGCGACGACAACAGGTGCACCGGCTCGCCGGCGGTGCTGCCCGGCGTCAGCACACGAACGTGGATCGACGCCCGATACGCCGACACGTGGTCGGGCGCGATGCCCGACCGTGCGAGGCCCGCGTCGCGCCCGGCCGCCAGCTCGGCCGCGAGCTCGGCGACCTCGCGGCCCTGGTGCCCGGGCGCGTGCGGGTCGACCCACGACGCGAACGCCGACGCGTCGCCCATCGGGGGCGCGAGCAGCAGGTTCGGCAGGTCGCCCTTGAGATCGATCATCAGCGTCGGGATGCCCTGCCGCAGCGCCTCCTCGACCGTCACGAACACGAGGCCGGTCTTGCCACTGCCCGTCATGCCGACGACCACGGCGTGCGTCGTGAGGTGATGCGGCGGGATGCCGTGCGGCGTAGCCGCGCCTTTGCCGTCGAGCGGCAAGGCGCGACCGATGGTGAGGCGGCGCGACACCGATCAGACGTCGGCGTCGACGAACGGCCCGTCGTCGTCGGCGGCGGCGCTGGTCGGCTCGACCTCGGCGCCGACGTCGAGCCCCTCGGCGTCGGGCTGCTTCGCGCGCCCCTTCGTGACCACGCGCAGGCTCGGCACGAGCGCCACCGCGTCGCCCTCGTGGAACCGGATGTAGACGGCGGCGCGACGCAGCTCGCGATGCGAGGTGCTGTGGGAAGTCCGTTTCCCCGGGCGCTGCGGGCAATCTCGTCGAGCGCTCGAACCGTTGCCTGGCCGCCGAGTTCGACGGCCCGGCGCAGACTCGAGTACATCGCACCGCCGTCGTCCAACTGAGGCGCGAACAGGCGCCAATCTGAAGCGTCCGCGGGAGGACGCCGCTTTGGGATACCGCGCGTGGAACCCGCAGCCGCCCGCGACCGCCCAGAGCCGTCTGGCGATTGTGCTCCGACCCCGAAGCTCACGCTCTCACGGTCCACGAGACGCTCCCTAAGTACGATATATGCGCGAGAACGATGCAAACGCGGAGCCTGGGCCAGGCGCAGAGGCCTGGGGCGTGACGTCATGGGTAGGAAGCAGCAACTGGCTTCCTCCGCCTTCAGGTAGTTTCACCGAGCTTTCTTGGGTTGTTCGACTCCTGCCGTTCAGCGACTGATCCGCTGTCCCAGCCCCACCAACCAGTACCCACCCTTATACCTCGTCCCGCTTGAACTTTCAAAGCGTCCAACCCGTTGGCCGGCGATGCCCTTCGTGGAGGCCCACGAGTACACCGCGTCCTTGATGGCGCGCCCGAGCGCGCTCAGCGAGCCGCCACAGTCCGCCGCCGCCGCACGTAGCGCCTCGGGTGAGCGCGCCGGCGGGAACGCGGTAGCGAAGCCGCGTACGACCGCACAGACCTCCGCGCAATGCCTACTTGAAGCGACGCCCGCTGGCTTCGCTACGCGGCCATCGTACCGCAACTAAACCTCCTCATCCCGGCGCGGGCGCGACGAAGCGCGTCCGCGGCCCCGCGCCGCTGGGCTGCACCGGCTGGAGCGACCAACGCGACGACCTACTACGCGAGAATATGGGAGCGCGCTTGATCAGTCGGGGGGAAGCATGTCGGGGTGCCTTGTTCGCCAGCGCCAACCGTTGGTATCGGGGCCGCGCCGCCTCAGGAACACCTCGGGTTCGTCTCCCGACCGGACCTACGCCAACCCCAGGCCGCCGTCACCACCACCACCACCAACACCACCCAAGAAATCGGCGCCTCCCCCACCATCGCGCCGGTCTGCCGTTCACCAGCACCCGATACGGCACCTCGCGATAACGATACACCCGATCCACACCGGCACCAACACCGGCCGCCCGCGCAGATCGTGGGCGATCGCCGACGCGTTCCGTGACCGTGGCCCTTGCGCCTCCTTCAGCACCACCGCCGCTCCTCCACCTCCGCGACCGCCTTGTCCCGAGCCGCCTCGCGGGTGAGCTCCGACATCTCCTCGTGCGCGTCGGCCCCCCGTCCGTCGTCAGCGCGGCTTCGTCACCGTGAGGCTCGCCGAGGCCGGGAGCAACACCTGGTCGAACCGCCGCCAGTCGTCCCCGCCACCGGACGCTTGCCGGACGCAGTCATCGCCGACTGGTCGACCGCGAACGGCACGACCCGACCGAAGATCGCGCCCTTCGTGTCGACGTCGACCAGGGCGCTGCCGCACTGAGCGCATGAGTCCCCCCGAGCCGCCCCCCCGCAGCCAGCGCCCCACTCGAACGCGATACGTTGCCGCCGCCAGGAGGTCCGATGCTCGTCCCCGCCTTCCTGTCCCTGCTCGGCTGCCGCGGACCCGCCGCCGAGTCGTCCGACGCGCCCGCCCCCACCGAGACCGCCCCACCGACCACACCCGCCGGATGCCCCACCAATCCCCCACTCGCCTCTGGCCTCCACACCCTCGACGATCAAGGAATCACCCGCACCTTCGAGCTGTTCGTCCCGTCGTCCGTGCCCGCCGACGCCCCCAAGCCGCTCATCCTCGTGTTCCACGGGTGGGGCGGCGACGAAGGCGAATTCCTCGGCTCCGACCTCGTCCGCGCCCAAGCGGACGCCCGCGGCTACGTCGTCGCCGCGCCCCGCGGCCTCGGGTCCGGCCCGCCCGACCAGCGCTACAACTCCTGGCGATTCAGCGGGTCCGACACCGGCCTCCGCCCCGACGGCGCGCCGATCTGCGACCCGTCCCAGACGCCCGACTACCGCTACCCGTCCTGCTCGGAGGGCTCCCCCGCCGTCGCCCAGAGCACCTGCTCGTGGACCCACTGCCAGGCCGACGACGTCGCGTTCGTCCTCAACCTCGTCGCGCACCTCGAAGCTAACCTGTGCATCGACCCGGCGCGGGTGTTCGCGACCGGCGGCTCGAACGGCGGCATGTTCACCTGGGAGCTCGGCCAGCGCACCGCCGACACCCCCGTCTTCGCCGCCATCGCGCCCCTGATCGGCCTGCCCCACGCCGGCTACCTCGACGCCAACCCCACCCTCCCCGTGCTGCTCGTCACCGGCACCACCGACACGACCGTCCCGCCCGGCGCCTGGGACGACCCGTCGCCGACCACCACCACCGACGGCGACCGGTACGACTACACCGGCGCCACCGCGATCACCCAGGCGTGGGCCGCCGCGCGCGGCTGCGACGTCGGCGCGCCCGCGTCCCCGTTCGACGACGGCGAGCCCGTCACCGACTGCCGCACGTACTGCCCCGCCGACGCCGGATGGCCGTCGGTCCTCGACTGCCGCGCCCAGATGGGCCACACCTACAACTTCACGTGGTCGTGGCCCCTCACCTTGGACTTCTTCGACGCCGCCGCCGCGCGGTGAGGCCCCGCGATAGACGGCCGCATGCAGTCGCCCGCCCGTCCGGACACGTTCATCGTCGGAGCGCCGAAGTGCGGCACCACCGCGCTCGACCACTACCTGGCCCACCACCCCGACGTCTTCGTGCCCGCCGACAAAGACGTCCGGTTCTTCGGGCGCGACCTCACCGTCGTCTCCCGGCTCGACGAAGCCACGTTCCTGCAGCGCTACGCGCAGCGCGCCGGGCAACGCCGCGCGCTCGACTCCAGCGTGTACGGCCTGCTCTCGAAGACGGCGGCGTGGGAGATCAAGGCGTTCCACCCCGACGCGCGCGTGATCGTCATGCTGCGCGACCCGCTCGAGGTCATCCCGGCGCACCACGCGCAGCTCCAGTTCAACGGCCTCGGCGAAGACGAAGACCTCCCGCTCGCCGAGGCCCTCGCCGCCGAGGCCGACCGCCGCGCCGGCCGCCGGCTGCCGCCGCGCACCCGCGTGCGTGAGGCGCTGTACTACCGGGAGGTCGTCGACTACGCGCCCCAGGTCGCGCGCTTCTTCGACGCGCTCGGGCCCGACCGCGTGCACGTCATCTGGTTCGACGCGTTCAAGCACGACACCGCCGGCGCCGTCCGTGAGGTCCTCTCGTTCCTCGGCGTCGACCCGGACGTCTCGTTGCCGACCCCGATCGTCAACCCGAACACGGTCACCCGCTCGCCGTGGCTGCGCCGCGCGCTCGCCGCCACGCCAGCGTCGCTCAAGGAGCTGCTGCCCACCCGCGCGCGCCTCGCGATCCGGGCCCGCTTACGACGCGCCAACACCAAGGTGGCGCCCCGGGAACCGCTCGACCCCACCCTCGCGCAGCAGCTCGCCGTCGAGCTGCGCCCCCGCGTCGACGCGCTGGAGCGGCTGCTCGACCACCCGCTGCCCGGCTGGTGCCGGGTCAGTCCGCGGTGAGCGCGATCAGGTCGACCTCGCCGAGGCCGTCGTACCAGTCCGCGTCGTAGTAGTACGACAGGTGATCGGTGACCGGGTCGAACTCCCCGTCGGACGCCAGCACGCTCGCCGACCACCGGGAGCCGTCGAACGTGAGGTTCCAGATGTCCGCGGCGTCGGCGCCGATCCAGTCGATGCCCCGCACGACCGGGTTGGTGACGCCGTAACCGCACGCCGACTCGGGCCCGACCTCGATGTAGACGAGCTCGTCGCAGTCCGGACACGCGTCGAGCGCGCCGGCGAAGTCAGGCTCGTCGGTGGCCCGAACGCCCGACTCGGTGAGCTCGGCGCTGCAGCCGCTGTCGTAGATCGTCAGCACGCGGGTGCCTTCCCACAAGAAGTCGGCGGGCGGGCCCGGCGGCGGCTCGGTGTCGGTGTCGGTGTCGGTGTCCGTATCGGTGTCCGTGTCCGTGT
>CAIUDO010000047.1 GCA_903897935.1 uncultured Pseudomonadota bacterium | reverse complement strand
TGCGTGCGCGCGTGGACGGCAGGCTCGCCGGTGGTCGAGGCGCCGCGCCTGCTCGACGCGCGCGACCCCGATCGTTGGCCCGCGGTCGAGGTCGACCTCGTGCTGGCCGTCAACATGGCCCACATCGCGCCGTGGGCCGCTACGCTCGGCCTCGTCACGGGCGCCCGCCAGCGCGCCCCGCGCGGCGTATTGGCGTTGTACGGACCCTTTCGGCGCGACGGCGCCCACACCGCGCCGAGCAACGAGGCGTTCGACGCCGACCTGCGGCGCCGTGACCCCGAGTGGGGCGTGCGCGACCTGGAGGCGGTCGTCGCTGCGGCGGCGGCCGTTGGGTGGCGGCTGGCGAGGGTCGCCCCGATGCCCGCGAACAACCTGACGATCCTGTTCGACGCTCGGTGACGCTCCGTCAGGGCGACGGCGCGGTCAGCGTGCCGATCGACCCCACCGGCGCCGCGGGGCCGCCGGTCAGGAGCTGCGACACCACCCGCTCCAGCGGCCAGCCGTTGTCGTCGTAGCGCTCGATCAAGGCGCCGTTCGCGTCGAGCACCATCAGGCGGGTCCCGTGCAGGATCGTGCCGTCGCGGGTGACCGGCAGCGCGGCCCGCGCCACCAGGTGCTCCAACACGTCCGCCTCGAGCCGCCCGAAGTTCCACACCTCGGGATCGGCGCCAGACGTGGCGGCGAACGCCGACAACACGCCCAACGTGTCGCCCACCGGGTCGAGGGTGACGACGAGCACATCGGCGCGGCCACGGATCTCGGGGGCGAGCGCCTGCAGCCGGGCGACCGTCGCCGGGCAGAAGGCGGGCAGCGGGCACGTCGTGTAGAGGAACGCGAGCGCGGTCGGCCGGCGCTGACCGGCGCCCAACCGCGCCGTGCCACCCGCCGCGAGCGGCACGTCGACGCCGGGCAGCGTCTGGCCGATCTGCAGCGGGGCCGGGAGATCCGTGATCGGCTCGGGAGGCGGGCCGTGCCCGGTGACACGCAGCCGGACGAGCTCGCCGCCCCCGTCCCCGACGACGAGCCGCGCGTACACCCGATCGCCGGGGGTGACGCCCTCGAGCATCGCGGCTTCGGCGACCTGGAACGGCATGGTCATCGGCCCCATCAGGCCCTGGATCTCCTCGTGGCGGATCACGACCTGGGTCGGTGGGGTCACCTCCATGACGGTGCCCTCCACGATGTACGCCGCGCCGGTGTCACACGCGGTCAGCCTGAGCCAGAGCCACATGGGCCCTCCCGGCGGCCGCTTAACCCCTACGTCGCCGATGGCGTTAACGGGGGCGCCCTACTGGAGCGCACCATCATGGACCGCCTCGCCGAGATCGCACGCCGGCGTACGTTCGCGATCATCAGCCACCCCGACGCCGGCAAGACGACCATGACGGAGAAGCTGCTCCTGTACGGCGGCGCGCTGCACGTCGCAGGGGCGGTGAAGTCTCGTAAGTCCGCCCGACACGCCGTCTCCGACTGGATGGCGATGGAGCAGGAGCGCGGCATCTCCATCACCTCGTCGGTGCTGCAGTTCGACTATGCGGGGTGCCGCATGAACCTGCTGGACACCCCTGGTCACGCCGACTTCTCGGAAGACACCTACCGCACGCTGTCCGCCGTCGACGGCGCGATCATGCTGATCGACGCCGCCAAGGGCGTCGAGGCGCGCACGAGGCGCCTGTTCGAGGTGTGCCGCCTCCGCAAGCTGCCGGTCATCACGTTCGTCAACAAGATGGATCGCCCCGGGCGCGACCCCGTCGACCTCATGGACGAGGTCGGCAAGCTGCTCGACATCGGCACTGTGGCGCTCGACTGGCCGATCGGCTCCGGCGACACCTTCTGCGGCCTCGTCGACCGCGTCGACGGCGCCGCCCACCTGTTCTTGCCCCCCGGCGATCGCGGCGCGAGCGTCGTCCCAACCCGTCAAACGACCTTGGACGATCCGGAGATCCTCGACCGGCTCGGGCAGGCCCAGTACGACGATCTGCGCGAGTCCATCGAGCTCGTCGGCGAAGCAGGCGACCCGTGGGACCTCGGCCGCTTCCTCACCGGCGAGCTCACGCCGTTCTTCTTCGGCTCGGCGATGACCAACTACGGCGTCGGCTTCTTGCTCGACGCGCTGGTCCGCTTCGCGCCGCCCCCAGCGCCACGCCCAGCCGTCGAGGGCGCGCGCGCCCCGCAAGACGAGGCGTTCTCCGGCTTCATCTTCAAGATCCAGGCGAACATGAACCCGCGCCACCGCGACCGCATCGCGTTCCTCCGCGTGGTGTCGGGTCAGTTCGAGCGCGGAATGGACGTCAAGCTCGCGCGAACCGGCAAAGACGTCCGGCTCGCCAAGCCGCACACCTTCCTTGCCGACGAGCGCGCGATCGTCGAGGAGGCCGCTCCAGGCGACATCGTCGGCTTGTTCGACCCCGGTGAGCTGCGCATCGGCGACACCGTGTTCACCGGCGACCCGATCCGGTTCCAGGACATCCCGCGCTTCGCCCCCGAGCACTTCGCGCGGGTCCGCCTGAAGGACCCGACGCGCCGCAAGCACCTCCAGCGCGGCCTGCTGCAGCTCAGCCAGGAGGGCACCATCCAGCTCTTCATCCGCGACGACCTCGGCGCCGCCGACCCGTTCGTCGGCGCGGTCGGTCTGCTCCAGTTCGAGGTGCTCAAGGTCCGCCTCGAGATGGAGTACAGCGTGAACGCCGTGCTCGAGCCCACCAAATTCACGGCCGCGCGCTGGATCGGCGGCAAGCCCGAAGGGCGCGAGTGGCTCGAGCGGCGCAGCGACTTCATGGTGGTGAGCGACCGCGACGGCGCTCCGGTCGTGCTCGCCGAGACCGCGTGGAGCCTGCAGTACGCCCTGCAAGAGGCGCCCGGCCTCGAGCTGTGGGACGTCAGCCCGGTCTGATCCAGCAGGCTGAAGGGCATTGCGGACCGGAGCAATGCCCTTCAGGCTGCTAACGGACGGCCTGGGCGCGCGTGGTTATGCTGATCGCTGGAGGTCGACATGCGGAGCGCCTTGGTTCTCGTGTTCGCGGTGGGTTGTGGGGGCGGCGAGCTGACCGAGGCGGAGGCCGAGGCCGTGTTCGGCGCGGTCAACGACGTCACGGGAGACGTGTACCTGTCGGCGTCGACCGCGCGCACCGGCGCGTCCACCACCGGCTGGTCGTGGGAGCAGACGGCCGACGGCTACACGTTCACCGGGTCCATCAGCGGTGGCCTGCGCTGGGACGGGACGATCCAAGTCGAAGCTTCGCTCTCGAGCGCCCCCGACGGCATGTCGGCCGACTACACGTTCCGGCTCGATCTCATCGACGTCTACCTGCCCAGCCGCGACCTCACCATGAACGGCTGGATCGAGCAGACGCTCGGGTACGCGGCCACCACCACCAGCACCACGATCGTCTACGACACCGCGGCGGAGGTCTCGGTGACGGGCGCCGCCACCGGCGACGCGTCGATGAGCTACACGCTGACGGTCACCGCGGGCGCCGGCGGCTACTCGGTCGTGGCCGAGGGCGACGTCAACGGGCACGACGTCGCAGGCTTCTCGACGAGCGGCGTGTATTAGCCGCTATTCGGAGCGCTTGGATCTCTCGGCGTCGGCGAGCAGGCCCGCCAGCTTCTTCCACAGCGGACCGATCGGCTTGTCGACGCAGACGATCGTGGGGTCGAGGCTGCGCTGCAGCTTGCCGACCTGGTGCCGCTCCAACGACGCCGCCCCAGCGTCGGTGACGCACATGACCATCACCCGACCCGGATCCACCTGCTCCAAGCCGAAGAACGGCTCCCCACGGTCGTGGTAGGAGAGCTGCCAACCGTACACCTCGGTCCCGCCCCCGCGCCGGTGGCGCACACACGCCGCCGTCTTCGGGAAGCCTTCGTCGAGGTGGGTCTCGATCCAGGTGCCTTCGGGGCACGCCGCGCTGGGCGGCCCCCCGGCGCAGCCAACGCACGCCGCGAGCGCCCCGCTGACCACGAGGGCCCGCGCGTACGCCGCGCTGGCGCGCCGCGGCGTCACACTCAACCGAAGGTGGCGCGGAGGTAGGCCAGGACGTCGGCCGCCTCCTGGTTCGTGAGCGACTGCGCGGGCATCGAGCCCGTGCCGTTCAGCATCACGTCGACGAGGTCTTCGTCGGACATGCCCCCGACCTTCCCGGTGAGCGCCGGCCCGGAGACGCCGGAGCCGTCCGCCCCGTGGCAGACCGCGCAGGTGTCGCCGAAGACGGTGCCGCCGTTGGTGGCGTCGCCGGTGAGGTCGAGCGGCCCGGTGCCGGTCGGCGGCGTGCTGGTGGTGGGGCCCGTTTCGCCCGTTTCATCCTTGCCACAAGCGGTGAGCGCGGCGAGCACCAGTCCGAGAGTCAAGAGACGCATGGGTTCTCCTCCGCGCCGGACCTAGCGCGTGCAACGGCCCCTCGGCAACCCCATGGCCTCGACAGCCTCTCACCGACCGGTGACGTTCCGACCTCACTGGAGCGCGGAGTTGATCGACGTCACCGCAGCAAGGCACGACGCCCCGGGCGCGAACGCGTCGACCTACCTGGACTATGCGGGCGGCGGCCCCCCTCCCTCCGTGGTCTCCGACGCCGTCGTCTCCTGGGTGCGCCACGAGGCCACCGTCGGCCCGGCGGTCGCAGCCCGCCACGCCGACCTCGAGCCGTTCTACGAAGGCGCCGCCCGGTTCCTGGGCGCGAGCGCCGACGAGATCGCGTACGTCAACGGCGCGGCCCGCGGCTGGCAGGCGGTGCTGCTGAGCTTCCAGTGGCGCCGCGGCGACCGCGTGCTCACCTGCCGCAGCCGGGGCGCGTCGGAGTCGATCGCGCTCATCCGCGCCGCCCAGCGGCACGGGGTGTCCGTCGAGGCGATCCCGTCAGGCGCCGACGGGCGGGTCTCGCTGGCGGCACTGGAGGCGATGCTCGACGAGCGCGTGCGGCTCGTCGCCGTGTCGCACGCGGCCGCCCACCGCGGCTTGCTCGAGCCCGTCGTCGCGATCGGGGCGATGCTGCGCGCGCGCGGCGTGCCCATGCTGGTCGACGCGAGCTTGTCGATCGGGCAGATCCCGGTCCACGTCCACGAGATCGGCTGTGACTTCCTGGTCGCGTCGTGCGCTCGTTTCTTACGCGGGCCGACCGGGAGCGGGCTGCTGTACGTGCGGCGCACCGAGCTCGGGCACCTGGATTGGCCCGTCGTCGACGCTCGCGGCGCCGCCTGGGTGGCCGCCGACGGCTACGTCGTACGAAAGGACGCCCGTCGCCTCGAGAGCTCCGAGCGCTCCCTCGCGTCGGTGTTCGGCCTCGCGGCCGCCATCGCGTACGCGACCAGCCTCGGCCTCTCCGAGACCGCGGTCCACCTCGAGTCGGTCGCCGCGCGCCTCCGGGCGCGGCTCGCGGCGCTGCCCGGCGTACAGACCTGGGACGCCGCGCCGCCCACCGGGGCGATCGTCACCTTCACGGTCAAGGGCAAGCCCGCCGCCGCGATCCGCGACGCCCTCGCGCCGCACGGCGTGCAGGTCGCGGCGATCCCCGCGGCGGACGCGCGTCTTGACCTCATCCCGCGGGGGCTCGCCGACGGGGTCGTGCGCGCGTCGGTCCACGTCACGACCACCGACGACGATCTCGATCAGCTCACCGAGCGGGTGGCCGCGCTCGCCTGATCGCCTACGCCTCGGGTGGAACGTACCAGATCGGAGATCCCGAACCCTCGGCGACGGTGTAATAGCCGCCAGCGTCGTCGAGGCCGATCGCCTCCCCGGCGTCGGCGACCGGCAGCGCGCACGCCGAGCCCGCCAGCGCGTCGGCCAACGACTGCCCGTCGCCGCGGGTCCACCCCCACGCGACGTCGTCGGTGCGCACCACGAACAACGCGCCGTCGCGGGAAAGGTCAGCCGCGACGACCCGATCGCCCCCCGGCAACGCGTCCGAGCCGACCGGCAGCGTCGCGACGCGCTCGGGGGCGCCGCCCTCCGCCATCACCCAGACCTCGGCCGCGCCCTCGTCCTTCGTGACCGCGACGACCACGCCGTCGACCGGGTCCCACGCGAGCCCCTCCGCGTCGCGCGGCCCGTCCGGCCACACCCACGGCCACCCCGTCGCTTCGACCACCGCGGGCGACGTCGCGCCCGGATCGGGCTCGGGCACCACCCAAACCGTGCCCTCCCCGCGCACGAGGTCGTTGTCGCCGAGATCGGCGATCAGCAAGCGCCCGCCCGCGACGTCGACCGCGAGGTCCTCCCAGTCGGTCAGCGTCGCGCCCAGCACGTCCACGGTGAGGGGCGCGCCGCCGTCGATCGGCACCCCGTACAAGCGAGGATCTCCGCCGTCGGATTGCACCCAGAGGGTCGTTCCATCCATGCTTACGCCGATGCCCGAGGCCTCGGCGAGCTCCGAGGGCGCGAGCGAGCCCACCTGGACGGCGTCAGGCCGCGACCCGCACGGGGCGCGGGCGCAAGCAGCAGAGAAGGCGACGGCGGTGATCAACGAGGCGCGGGTGCACATAAGCCTAAGGTAGCGCCTGGCGGGCCGTCCGGTGTCGAACGTTCGGGGGCGCCACGTGAGGCTGCCGTGGCTCATGCTGATCCTCACCGTCGGTTGCGAAGATCCCGCGCGGCCCGACCTGCAGGCGTGGGTGGCTACGCCCCACGGCGCCCGCCCGCTGGAGCCCGGCGAGGCGCTCGGAGCTGGTGCTCGGGTCCAGCTCCGGTACCGCTGGGAGCCGGAGGCGTGGGTGACCATCGCCGGCGTCGATGGCGCCGGGCTCGTCGAGGTGTACGGGACCGCCCGCGCGCGCGGCCGGGGGCGGTGGGAGCCCGCGCCGTTCTCGCTCGTGCTCGACGACGCGCCGAACTTTCAGGACCTGGTCGTCGTCTTCACCGACGCGCCGCCGCACCACCCCGACGTGATCGCCGCCTTGCGCGACCACGCCGACCTCGAGCGCGCCGCGACGGCGCGGATGACGATACCCAAGACCGGGAGCCGCCCGTGATCGCCCTCCTCGCCCACCTGTCGACGACCGCCGACGCCGCCGAGGTCACGCGGCGCGCGGTCGTCGTGGGCGTCAACAACGGCGGCAGCGGGCTCGAGCCGCTCCGGTACGCCGAAGACGACGCTCTGCGCGTCGCGGGCGTCCTGCGTGAGCTCGGCGACGACGGCCCGACCGCCGTGCCGGTCCTGCTCCAGCCCGCCGTGGCGACCGTGCGCGAGACCATCGCCGGGCTGTCGTTCGACGAAGCCGACGAGCGGATGCTGGTCTTCTACTACAGCGGCCACGCCGACAGCGCCGGTCTCCGCCTCGGAACCGAGGTCTTCCCGTGGGACGACCTCAAGGAGACGCTCCGCGAGGTCGACGCCACGGTCACGCTCGGCGTGCTCGACGCGTGCCGCGCGGGCGCGATCACCCGAACCAAGGGCGCGTCGGTCGCCGCGCCGTTCCTGGTCGAGCGCGCGCTCGAGGCTGAAGGCGAAGCGTGGATCGCCGCTTCGTCGGACGACGAGCAGGCGCAAGAGTCCGATGCGGTCGGCGCCAGCTACTTCACGCACTTCTTCGTGTCCGGGCTGCGCGGCGCGGCCGACACCGGCGACGGGCAGGTCTCGTTGTCGGAGGCCTACTTCTACGCGGAGAACCGCACGGTCGCGCGCACGGCCGGCTCGGAGGCGGGCGCCCAACACCCGGCCTACCAGTTCCAGATCTCCGGCAACGGCGACCTCGTGCTCACCGACCTGCACGACGCGAGCGCGCGCCTGAGCTTCCCCGCCGACTCGTTGCCGGCCGAGATCACGGTCCTGTCGGACCCGACGGGCGTGTCCGTCGCTGACGTGTTGCTCGTCCCCGGCCGCCCCACCGCGCTGGCGGTGGCGCCGGGCCGCTACCGCTTGATCCGGCATGACAGCGACGGCCTCGGCGAGGTCCGCGTGTTCGTCGACGCGGGAGCGACCCTCACCGTCGACCGGTGGGGCGTCGCCCGCGCCGTAGACGGCGTCGCGAAAGGCGTGGATGAAGCGCTGCTCGACGAGCGCAAGCCGTGGATCTCGATCCGCACCGAAGACAGCACGGTGCGGTTCGAGCTCGACCTGCCCGACGAGATCCAGCTCCCGAAGTGGAGCCTGACCGACAAGCCCGGCATCGCGGCCCCGCTCTCGGCCATCCTCCCGGGCGCCGGGCAGGCCTACACCGGCCGATGGCCCGAAGCGACCTTGTTCTTCACCGGGTTCGCGCTCACGAGCGGCCTCGGCTGGGGAGCGACCGCGACGACCGCGGGCCCGAACACCCCGGCGACGCACCTGATCGCCCCAAACCCGGTCAGCGCCGTCGGCCTGTTCGTGTGGGGATGGTCCGCGTTCGACGCCGGCCGGGCGGTCGCGAACGACCCGCCGGACTACACCGCGCGCCGAGGCGTGACCATCAGCTACGAGGCCGCGTGGACCGACGACGTGCTCGCGCCGAGCGCGTCCGGATTCGCGGTCGATGCGTGGTTCGTACCGTGGATGGCCGCTGGGCTCGACCGCTCGGGCTGGGTGCCGGTGTCCGACACCGAGGGGCGCGCACACACCGGTGGGCGCCTGCTGATCGGGCCGCAGCTCGGCCCGGTGCAACCCTACGCGCTCGGCGCCGCCGGCGCCGCGGTGCCCACGGTCACGGTCCCCGACAACGAGCAGATCCGTCCCGCGCCCGAGCCAACGGTGCTCTTCCCAACCTTGGCCGCTGGCGGTGCGGTGCGCGTCTACGCCACGCCGCGGTGGTTCCTGGAGCTTCAAGCGCGCAGCACGTGGACGCAGACCAACGACGGCTGGGGTGAGCCTCCCGTGCTGCAGGCAGGCCTGGGCCTCGGCACGAAGCTGTTCACCCCGACCGCCGACCGCGAAGTCAGCCCGTAGCGCCCGCGCAGCTCGATCCCGCGCCCGCGGTGCAGCCGAAGCAGTGGCGCCCCGTGCGCACCGATCGCCCCTCCGCCCACACCGACGGATCGTCGATATTCAATGTACGTCCATCATCCTCGACCGGAAGCTCGAGCATTTGGTTGAAGTCACACGCGTAGGTGGCGCCGTCGTAGCCGACGCTGAGGGTGTCGCGACACATCAGGCCACCCGCAGCGCCAGGGTTGAACCGCTCGACCAGGTGGGCCAGGTAGGCGGCGGTGCCGCCACGCCCATCGAGCCACTCCAAGAACCGCGCGATCGGCATGTTGTTGAGGGCGAGCAGACGGTCGAACCGGACGCCGTAGGTGTCGAGCAGCACCCGCTTCCACACGACCTCGGTCGCCGCCTGATCCGGGGCGAGGAACGCTCCGGCCGGGTTCGTCATGAGGTGGAGCTGCCGATCCGGGCGCCCGGCGCCGTACCCGACGTCGTTCAGGCGCCGCAACGCCTCGATCGACGCGGTGAACGTCCCGTCGCCGCGCTGCGCGTCCGTGTTGCGCGACCGGTAATGGGGCAGCGACGCCACGATCGTGACGCCGTGCTCGGCGAGCCAGGTCGGGAGCGCGCGAAACCTCGGTACGAGCAGGATCGTCAGGTTGCACCGGTCGATGACCTCGATGCCTCGAGAGCGCGCCTCGACGACGAGCTCTTGAAAGCGCGGGTGGAGCTCAGGGGCGCCCCCGGTGAGGTCCACGACCGCCGGACGAAGCCGGTCCATCGCCGTGATCACGTGGGCAATCGTGGCGTCGTCCATCTGCTCGCGACGGTGCGGGCCGGCGTCGACGTGGCAGTGCGCGCACGTCATGTTGCAGGTCTTCCCGAGGTTCACCTGCAGGACGCGCAGGCGACCCGTCGTCACTCCACCGACCATCCCGTCGAACGTCGCGCTGGCGAACGCCGGCGGCAGCACCACGCGGTCGAGCAGCGCGCGCTGCGCCTCCGCCGAGGCCAACGGCGCGCCTCGAAACGACAGCTCTACCGCGGCGCGGGGCCCGTCTTCGGAAGGAGCGACGCTCACATGCCCGCCTTCTCGACGTGCTCGAGCATCTGCACGCCGTGCACCAACGAGGCGCCGCCGCGAATCGCGGCCGCCACCTGAATTGCTTCGGTCATTTCAGATAAGTCGCTGCCCTTCTCGAGGCAGTCGTTGGCGTATGCGTCGATGCAGTAGGGGCACTGCACCGCGTGCGCGACCGCCAGCGCGATCAACGACTTCTCACGCGCCGTCAGCGCGCCGTCCTTGAACACGGCGCCGTACCAAGCGAAGAACTTCTTCGCGAGTTCATCGTTACCTTGGGCAATGTCGCCGAATCGAGGCAGGTGGTGGTGCTCGTAGTAGGACAAAGGTGGTGACCCCCACCCGTCCGTATCGGCCTCCTGCGCGCGCGCAAGGAGGGGGCTCGATCCGCGCTCGATCATGGAACGATTGCAATCATCGGCCGGTCCCGTTACCGAAGCCGCCTTCCCCCCGGAGACCACCATGGCCATCCGCTCCTCCCTCCGCAAGCTCGTCAACCGCCTCACCGGGCGTAAGTGCCCCCCGGCGCCGGCACCCACCACCGCGCAAGAACCACGTAGCGTACATGGTTCACCGCAGGTAGTCTCGCCCACGCCGGCGGCTCGTCCGGCCGCGGCCCCCTCCCCCGAGCCAGAGACCAAGGTCGAGGCGCCCGCCCCCCAAGCGCTGCCCGTGGCGGCCGCCGTCGCGCCACCTGTAGCAACGCCTGCGCCGACCCCGGAGCCCGTCCTCACGGCGCCCGCGGAGCCCGCCCACGAGCCCGAAGCCGCCGCGCCGGCGCCAGCCGCGGGCGTCGAGGTGAAGAAGGTCTGGATCAAGAACCCGTCCGCGGTCGTCGCCCTCGCCAACGCCGCCGACGAAGACATGCTCCGCACCTGGGGCCTGCGTGGCGCCGGGCTCACCGCCGTGATGGCGCGCCGCCCGTTCGGGTCGGTCGAGGACCTCGCGGCCACCGAAGGTGTCGGCCGCCGCACGCTGCAGCACCTCGCCACCGTAACGGACGACGCGTAGCGCCTCGCTACTCCGGAGGCCGAATGGCTACGATGTATTCGGGAGATCGGTACCTCTCGGTGTCCGAGGTCGACGACCTGTGCGCCGCCATCGCGGCCCGGCTGCCCGGCTGGGCGTCGTGGACGCAGATTGGCGCGAGCCGTGAGGGGCGTCCGATCGGGCTGCTCACCCTCGGACGGCGCGACGCCGAGACCGACCATCGCCCGGCGGTCTGGCTCGACGGTGGGACGCACGCCTCCGAGTGGGCGGGCGTGATGGCGTGCGCGTTCGCCGCCAGCGCATGGGCCGACGGCCTGGAGGCCGAAGATCCCGAGCTCGTTCGATGGTTCTCGAGCCATACGGTGTTCGTGGTGCCGTGCATCAGCCCGGACGGCATGGCCGCCCTCATGGCGGGCGCCCCGTACTTGAGGTCCGTCCTCCGCCGGGCTCCCGACGGCACGCCCGCGTCGGGGCTCACCTCCACGGACGTCGACGGGGACGGTCGGGTTCGTCAAATGCGTTGGTTCCATGCTTCTGGTCCGTTCGTGCCGGACGAGCAGGAGCCCCTGTTGGTCCGCCGGCGCACGCTCGACGATCCGCCCGAGCGGGCGTGCTTCGTCGCCCCGGAGGGCCTGTTCGAGGACTGGGACGGGCACCGCTGGACCGCGGCGCCGCGCGCGTACCCGCTCGACCTCAACCGCAATTTTCCCGCGCGGTGGGCCCCGTTCCGGATGTTCGGGATGGAGGGCGGCCCGTACCCGCTCTCGGAGCCCGAGAGCCGCACGGTCGTGGAGGCGGTGCACGCGCGCCCAGGCATCTCGGCCGCGATCACGTTCCATACGTATACGGGAGCGATCCTCACCCAGCCGTACGCCGCGGGCAGCCCGCTCGGCGACGACGACACGCAGCTCATGCTCCAGCTCGCGTCCGCGATGGCGGCGGGCACGGGGTACCGCACGATCAAGGTCCATCCAGACTTCCAGTACGACCCCAAGCAGCCCATCGTGGGCGTGTGGGCCGACACGCTCGCCACCACGTTTGGGGTTCCCGGCTACACCGTCGAGGTCTGGGACCCGTACGGGCACGCCGGCGCCCCAGTAGCCGACCCGGCTCGGTTCTTCGTCGAGGCCGACCAGGACGTGCTCCGCGCGTTCGCGCGCGCGCATCGGGGCGGCGACGGGGCCGCGCCGTGGCGCCCGTTCGACCACCCTCAGCTCGGTCCGGTCGAGATCGGCGGCATCGATCCCACGTTCACCCTGTACAACCCGCCGCCGTCGCTGCTTCGCGGCGAGCTCGAAAAGACCCTACGCATGTGTGACCGGCTCCGAGCGTCGGTGCCGCGTCTCACGGCTACCGTCGAGGCGGTTCCGCTCGGCGACGGCTGGGAAGAGGTCACGCTGGTGCTCGAGAGCACCGGCTACCTGCCCACCTCAGCGACGTTCCACGCCGAGCGCGCGGGCTTGGTGCCGCCGATCGTCGCCCGGTTCGATGCTGACCCCGGCGCCGTCGTGCGGGGACCGGTCGCCCACACGCTCGGGCACCTCGACGGGTGGGCCGGCCAGCACGGCCTACGCGGGCACCCGATGTACGCGGACCTCGGCGCGCGGGGCCACCGCGCGGTCGCGCGCTGGTTGGTGCGGGGCGGCGGCACCGTGCGCTGGCGCTGCGCACGCGCAGGGTCCGGCGCGCTGCGCGTGGCGGCCGGCACATTTGCGCGGGTTTTGCGATGATCACGCTCCCCCTCTGCGAGCGCCCTGATACGCGTAACGAACTGTTTTTTGGCGCGAAGTTGCCCGGCCGAGCCTGACCGACGTTCCGGTTGCGGGCCACGTCGGGCGGAGTCACGGTGGCCCCATGCGCGTTCGAGTCACCAGCACGGGCCTGTACCTTCCGCCCAAAGTCGAAACCGCCGAAGACCTCGCGCCACGCGTGGGGCGCTCGGTCGAGTGGATCCTCGAACGTACCGGCGTCTTCGAGCGACGGGTGGCGGAGGAGCCGGTCGAGTCGATGGCCGCGAAGGCGGCGGCGCTGGCGATCGGCGACGGTCCACCGCCGGACCTCATCGTCAACGCGTCCACCACGCCCCGGCAGGCCCTGCCCGACACCAGCGTGTTCGTACAGCGCGAGCTCGGCTGGGAAGGCATCCCGTGCCACACGGTCCACGCCACGTGCCTCTCGTTCCTGATCGCCCTGCATCAGGTGGCGGCACTGCTCACGGTGGGCGCGTACCAGCGGGTGTTGATCGTGAGCTCGGAGATCGGGTCCATCGGGAGGAACTGGGACGAGCCGGAGAGCGCGGTGCTCCTCGGTGACGGAGCCGCTGCCGCGCTCGTGGAGCGCACCCCCGACGACGAGGGCAGCGCCCTGCTCGCCTACAAGATGGGCTGCTGGCCGAGCGGCGCCGGCCTCACCGAGGTCGCGGGCGGCGGCGTGCTCCACCACCCGAACGACCCCGGCACGCGCCGCGAGCACAACCTGTTTCACATGGATGGACCTGGCATCTACCGGATGGCGCGCCGGCGCGTCGCGATCGTGTTGCGCGACGTGCTCACGCGGGCGTCGTGGACCCAATCCGACGTCGACCTCGTCGTACCCCACCAGGCGTCCGGCACCGCGGTCGCGGCCGTCGCCCGATACGGCTTCCCGCCGGAGCGCATCGTGAACGTCGTCGGGCGGTTCGGCAACACCATCGGCGCGTCGTTGCCGATGGCGCTCGCCGCCGCCAACGCCGAAGGCCGGATGCGGCGCGGAGATCAGGTGCTCCTGGTCGGCACGGGCGCCGGCTTGTCGGTGGCCGCCGCCGCGCTCCGGTGGTGAGCCCCCTGTGCGTCACCCCGACGTCCCCGAGATAGACTCACGAACCAGTCCTCTGTGCGCCTACCGCTTCGAGCGAGGAGACCCCATGCGACCAACCATTCGAGCCGTCATCGCACCCGTGGTGTGCGTCGGCACCCTGCTCGGCGGGTGCACCAAGAACGGCGAGGTCAAGATCACCGACGAGAACAACTACTACTTCCTCGCCGACGTCACCGCGGGCACGCAGACGATCACGGCGCAGGAAGACACGTTCGTCGACTGGTCCGGCCTCACGGTCGACATCCGTGAGCGCGACATGGACCCGGCCTCCGAGGTCAGCGTCGTGCGCATCTTGCGGTTCACGCTCACCCAAGACGAGGTGATCGAGGGCATCAACCGCGACAACCTCCGCCAGTCCGACGTGAGCGGTAACGCGGACTACGAGGTGTCGGGTTCCGAGACGGGGGCGGACCTGTCGACCTTCTTGTTCCTCGGGACGCCGTTCCCGCCGGCCACCGAGCTCGTCGACACGGACGACGCCTACCTCGTGTCGGTCATCTCGGTCGACGAAGAGAGCGGGTACGAAGACTACCGCATGTTCACCTTCATCGATCCCGTCACCGACGCGCCCCCTGCCGAAGTGATCATCGACAACGCGTCGGCGAGCCTCGACTACACGGTCGACATCGACGGGGTGCCCGCGGTCGAGACCGAGGGCTCCACGCTGATCGACTGGACGAGCCTGACGCAGACGCCGTCCGACGACATCCTCACCCTGTCGAACATCGACGCGATCATGCTCGCCCAGTACAGCACGGCGACGGTCGCGGACCTCGAGGCCGACTTCTTGCACATCGAGGAGGCCGCCGACCGCCTGTTCTACGGCGACGTGAGCGGCAAGGGTGAGTTCGACCTCTTGGAGCTCACCGACCAAGACGGCAACGCCTTCGAAGGGTTCGACGACACGCTCTGGCTGCTCGCGCTCCGCTGCGGCACCTGCATCAGCCCGGCGCCGCTGTTCCTGGGGGTGATTCGATGACTGGACGCTACGGCTCGGTGCTCGCGCTCACGGTGCTCGGCGGCTGCGGCGGCGGCTATTGCGGCGACGTCTCGGTGGAGCTGGACCCCGACGTCCCGACCAAGATCGACTTCGCTTGGGAGAAGAAGGGCGAAGGCCGCCTCGAGTGGGGCTACGACGAGTCGTACGGCACCGTGGTGGACGCCGGCTCGGAAGACGCCCACGAGGCCTCGGTGCTCGGCGCCAAGCAGCTCCGCGAGGTCTTCTGGAAGGTGGTCACCACGGTCGGCAACAACGACAAGGAGTGTGTGGGCACCACCGACACGCTCGGCGCAGCGTCGTCGATCGCGGACATGTTCCTCGACACCTACGAGCCCACCGAGGTGAGCTCGGAGCCGTACTTCATCGGCGCCGCGATGTTCGACGCCGCGACCCTGTTCGCGGTCGACCGCGACGCCAGCATGGTCTGGTTCATGCCCGCGGAAGAAGATCGGCTCACGACCGAGATCAAGTTCAAGCGCGGCACGAACAACCTCATCTACAACGTCTACGCCGACCGCTACGACACCGACCTCGGCACCGTGAAGGAGATGACGCTCGGGCTCGATCCGGTCAACGAGACCCGGATCGAGTGGGGCCACCACTTCTTCACCGAGCTCCCCGACGGCACGATCACCTACACCGCGATCCACGCCGAGAACGTGGTGCCCGACGGCTGGTCGATCGACGCGTGCGACGAGCGGTTCCGGATCATGGAAGACGGCGTCGAGAAGTGTACGGTCGTCGGTCATGACCTGGTCGAGGTCCCGCTCGACGGCGACCCGGTCATCTTGTTGTCCACGTTCGACGTGTTCGACGTCGTGCCGTGGGAAGACTGGGACCTCAACTTCTACCCGCAAGGGCAGACGTGGCTGCACGCGAACGCGGTGAACTACGACGAGGAGCGCGAGACGTACCTGTGGAGCTTCGCCGGGTACGACACGGTCCTCGAGGTGGATCGGACCGGCAGCGTGGTGCGTAGCTTCGGCGACTTCGGCGACTACAAGGCCACGCTGGGCGGCTACGCGCGCGGCGAGGACGGGTTCAACTTCCAGCACGACCCGCAGTGGACCCCCGACGGCAACATGCTGATGTTCACGTACGACCACGAGAACGGATGCTACGCCGTCGAGTTCGAGGTCGACGACGCGAACCAGACGATGACCGAGGTCTGGCAGTTCGGCCGCGATGAAGGCCTGAACGTCCAGGCGCTCGGGCAAGCCATCCGCCTGAAGAACGGCAACACCTTCGTCAACTACGGAAGCACCGGCATCCTGCGCGAGGTGTCGCCGGCCGGCCAGGTGGTGTGGGAGGCCTACACCGGCTCTGGCACGTTCTTCGGCAACGTCTACCCGTTCGACTCGTTCTACCCGTAAGCCTCGTGAACCGGCGTCAGAGGCCGGTTCGCGCCACGAGGTCGTCGGCCATCGCGGCGACCCGGAGCTGCCCGCGCTGCTCGGCTGCGGCGACCGACTCGCCGTCGCCGACGG
>CAIUDO010000046.1 GCA_903897935.1 uncultured Pseudomonadota bacterium | reverse complement strand
GCGCACGCGCTCGATCAGGTCGTCGTAGGGCTTGGGATCGAGGCTCCGGGAGAGCGCGACCGCCCGCAGCTCGACCGCCCACCCGAGGGTGTCTCCGCGCTGGCGGAGGGCGCGCGCGGCGGCCACCCTGCCGTGAAGGGAAGGGGTGGTCGCAGGTGGCGGCGGAGCGCCCCGCCCACGCAGCGCCCACCCCGCGGCGCCGACCACCACCAGCCCGGCGACGCCGAGCGCCCCGTACACCAGCGGGGAGGGGCCCGGCTGCGGCGCGGCGCCGGCTTCGACCGTGACCGATACGCCGGCGACCTCGACGGTCTGCGGGACGCCGCCCGAGGTCGACAGGTACCGCACCGGGATCGGGTCGACGCTCCACGCGCCGGGTTGTGCGGTCTCGAGCTCCATGATCCAGCGACGGGTGCCGTCGGCGTCGGGCGCATCAGCGGCGAGGTGGTGGATGAAGATGCCTGGGATCGGGACCCAGCTCGGGCCGAGCACCCGCAGGTCGTCGCGCGGCTCGACCTCGATCACGACGGTGAACGGGGTGTTCGCGTACGCCCGGTCGGGACCGGTGACCGTGACCACCGGGGGCGCGACCGGCGGGGGCGGCGGCGCAGCGGCGGCGCCGATGACGAGCCGCAGCGGCTCGATGGAGCGGGTCCAGTCGCGGGCCCCGGTTGCCGCCCCGACCGGAGCGCCGCTCGGGTCCACGAGCCAGGTGGTGGGGAGGGCGGTGGCCTTCCAGCGCGCCGTCGTGCGGCCGCCGAGGTCGATCCAGGCGGGGAACCCCCCGCCGCGCCGTTGCAGGAACGGCGCGACGAGGCGCACGTCGTCGTCCACCGAGACACCGAGCACCTCGAGGCCGGGCGCCAGCGCCTGATGCAGCGTGGTGAGCGCCGGCAGCTCGGCGGCGCACGGCCCGCACCAGGTCGCGAAGAAGCTGACCATCACCCAGCGCCCGCGGTACTCCTCCAGCGAGCGCGGCTTGCCATCGAGATCGGGAAGATCGAGCGGGATTGGCGCCGTCTCGACGGGTCGGAACCCCGCGGCGCGCAACGCGTCGACGCCCGCGTCCTGGAAGGTCACGGGCTCGGGGGGCGCGGCGATGGAGGGCGTGGTGGCCAGGGCCATCAGCGTCGAAAGCGGCGAGGACATGGCGACCGCCCGCTAACCCCGGTGCGCCAACACACCAGCCCGCGGCGCGCCGTCGTGACGGGAGGTTACGGCGACGAACGGGACCCGGCGCGCCGTCACATCCAGTTACGCCTCCGAAACCAAGCGAGCATGCCGATCACCGTGATCAGCATGGTGCCCATGACCGCAGGATATCCGTACCTCCAGCGCAGCTCCGGCATGTAGTCGAAGTTCATGCCGTACACCCCGACCACGAACGTCATCGGGATGAACAGCGAGGCCATCACGGTCAGCACGCGCATGACCTGGTTCGTGCGGTTCGACACGACGGCGAGGTGCAGGTCGAGGGTCGAGCCGAGGCGGTCGCGCAGGCTGTCGCACAGCTCCAGCGCGTGCAGCACATGATCCTGGAGGTCGCGCCAATACGGCCGCGTCTTCTTGTCGAGCAGCGGGTGCATGCCGGCCACCAACGTCCCGACGGCCTCGCGCAGCGGCCAGATGGTGCGCCGAAGCACGCCGAGGCGCACCCGGAGCTGATGGACGTCGCTCGGGAATTCGGCCCCGGTGGCTTCCAGCACGCTCGCTTCGAGCGCGTCGACCTCCTCTTCGAACCGGGCGAGCACCACGAAGTACCCGTCCACGATCCCATCGAGGATCGCATGCAGCAGGAAGTCGGTCGCCATCATCCTCATTCGACCAGCTTTCACGCGGGCGCGCACCGGCTCGAGCACGTCGCCGCCTTCGCGCTCCTGGAAGCTGACCAGCCACGACGCGCCGACGCCGATGCCGAAGTGCTCGATGTCGAGCGTGCCGTCATCCATCATGCGGGCCTGCTTCGCGACGACGAACAGGTGGTCCCCGTGGTCCTCGACCTTGGGGCGCGACGACGGGTTGAGCGCGTCCTCCTGGGCCAGCGCGTGGATGCCGAACGCGTCGCCGATGCGCTTGACGATGTCGATGTCGTGGACGCCGTCGACGTTGACCCAGGTGACGCCCGGCCCGCTCTTGCAGGCTTCGAGCGAGCTCACCGACGCCTCGGGCAGCGCCTCGTCCCCGTAGCGCAGGATCGTGACGTGCACCGGATCGTCGACGTGTTGGCCGGTGTAGACGGGCGCTCCGGGGTCGAGCCCAGCCTTCTGGCCTGCCGCCGCGGCGCCTCGGATCAGGGGGGTTCCGGCCTCGGCCATGCGCGACTCCACGGGGGGGAGGATATGGCGGCGCGACCCGCTTGGAGAACCGTTGGATCTGACGTCGCTCAATGATGCCCAACGCGAGGCCGTTCTTGCCCCGGATGGCGCGATGCTCGTGGTGGCCGGCGCGGGCACCGGCAAGACGCGCACGTTGGTGCACCGTGTGGCGGCGCTGATCGAGCGCGGCGTGCCTCCGCACGCGATCGTGCTGCTCACCTTCACCCGTCGCGCCGCCGCCGAGATGCTCGACCGGGCGTCCAAGCTGGTTGGGCCGCGCGCCATGCAGGTCCGGGGAGGCACATTTCACGGGTTCGGCAACCAGATGCTCCGGCGGCACGCCCAGAAGCTTGGATATACGAACCGCTTCACGCTGCTCGACCGCGCGGACGCGTCGTCGATGGTGGGCCTCGTGCGGTCCGAGCTCGGCTACAGCGGCAAGGCGATGCGCTTCCCGCAGAAGGGCACGGTGCTCGACCTGATCTCGAAGGCGGCCAACACCGGGCGGCCGCTCGGCGCGCTCGCCCGCGAGGAGGTGCCGCAGTACGGCGACATCGGGGAGGCGCTCGAGCGCGTCGCCGAGGCGTACACCGCGAGGAAGCTCAAGTCCGACGTGATGGACTACGATGATCTGCTCACGCGCTTCCTCGAGCTGCTGGAGGGGCACGCGGAGGCGCGCAACCGCATCGCCGAGGCGTGTGAGCACGTGCTGGTCGACGAGTACCAGGACACGAACCACGTTCAGGCACAGATCGCGTGTATGCTGGCGTCGTATCATGGAAATCTCACGGTCGTCGGCGATGAGGCCCAGAGCATCTACGGCTTCCGGGGCGCCCGCGTGCGCAACATCCTCGACTTCCCATCTTTGTTCGAGGATTGTCGCACGGTGGTGCTCGACCAGAACTACCGATCGGTGCAGCCGATCCTCGACTTCGCCAACGCGGTGCTCGCCAGCGCGTCCGAAGGGTTCGAGAAGCACCTTCATTCCGATATCGTAGGCGATGACAAGCCCGTGCTGTGGGCGGTCGAGGACGATGAGGAGCAGCCGGCCCGGGTGCTCGCCGAGCTGAGGCGGCTGCACGAGGGCGGCGTCGCGTACCGAGACATGGCGGTGCTCGTGCGCTCGGGGTGGCACGCCAACCTGCTGGAGGTCGGGCTCACGAAGGAGCGCATCTCGTTCCGAAAGTTCGGAGGTATCAGGTTTTCGGACGCAGCCCACGTCAAAGACCTGCTCGCGATGCTGCGGGTGGTCGTCAACCCGAAGGACGACGTCGCGTGGTTCCGTTGCATCTCCTGGCTGGAGGGGGTTGGCGAGAAGACGGCGCAGAAGCTGTCCGAGTCGCTGGCCGGCGGCTCGTTCGACCGCGAGAGCGTCGTCCGCAAGAAGTACGGGCCGCTGGTGCGCTCGTTGCTCGACGTGATCGAAGCCGCGCGCGGCGCCGAGACCGCGGTGGGCGCGTTCGACGCCGTGTTGCTGTGGTATCGAGGGTTGTTCACCCAGCTCTACGAGGACGCGTCCAAGCGCGAGAAGGACTTGATCACGCTCAGGGTGCTGGCGGAAGCAGCGTCTTCGTTGGACGGTATGCTCGCTGAGCTCACCCTCGATCCCGTCGACGAGTCGGGCGACGACGAGGACGAAGGCGAAGACGACGATTGGCTGACGGTGTCGACCATCCACTCCGCGAAGGGGTTGGAGTGGGACGTGGTGTTCGTGCTCGGCCTCGCTGACGGGCACTTCCCGAGCGGATACGCCGTCGAAGACGCCAACGCGATGGACGAAGAACGCCGGCTGTTCTACGTCGCGGTCACACGCGCGCGCAAGCGCCTGTACCTGCTTCGCCCGTCGTTCGTTCGGGGGGCGGGCGCGCGTGGCTATGGGCAGAGCTGCGCGCTGCTCGACGAGCTCAAGGGCCTGCGTGGGCTGGTCGAGCGCCCACGGCGCGCTGCGGTCGCGCCGGTCCGCGATCCGAAGCTGGCTGACGCGGAGGCGCGAATGGCTCGGTTCTTGCAGTATTTCGGAAAGAAGAACTAGCGCGCGGGGCGCGAGGAGGGCGGATGTACGGGGTCGCCTGGTTGCTGTTCAGCGCGTGCGGGGGAGCGGTCGAGTCGTCGACGCCCGCTTCAGAACCACGTTGGTACATGGATTGTGGTGATCCTGCGTGCTCGGGCTACGGCGGCCCGTTCGACGGCGTCCCGCTGTGCGTGGACGAGGTGTTGGGCGAGGCGTGCGACAGCGTGGGCACGACCTGTGACCCGGTCGACGGCTGCAACGCGCTCGTCGTGTGCGCGACCGAGGATCCGACCGCGGGCACCGCCGGCTGCCCCATCTCGCGCCGCGCCGCGAAGCAGGACATCCGGTACCTGGGCGCGGAGGAGATCGCCGCGCTCGGGGCCGAGGCCCGTCAGGTGCGGCTCGCGCGCTGGACCTACATCGACGACCCGAACGTCACGTCGCGCCTCGGGTTCATCATCGAGGACGTCGGTGGGCCCGCGAGCCCGCTGGTTCGGCCGGATGGCGAGCGCGTCGACCTGTACGGCTACACGAGCCTGGCGATCGCCGGCCTGCAAGCCCAGCAAGCCGAGATCGACGCGCTCCGCGCCGAGATCGCGGCGCTGCGCTC
>CAIUDO010000045.1 GCA_903897935.1 uncultured Pseudomonadota bacterium | reverse complement strand
GGAGGGAGCGTGCTGGAGCACGTGACCGAGGAGCGACGCTGTCCTCGCGCGGGCGCCAGCGCGCGACGGGAGCGATTTCCCGAACCCTGCTACGGGGCGACGAACAAACAGCGCGTAGCTGGCTGATAGACGTCCAGCAGCGCGACCAGGTAATACGTGCGCCCGCTGACGAGGGCCGGCGCGGGCCCCGACGTCGGCCACGCCTGCGACGCGCCCTCCGGCGTGGAGCCGTACGCGACGCCGCTCGCGAGCGGCTCCGCGGTGTGCGCCACGTCGAGCCGCCACACCGTCCCGTCCGGCGTGTCGAGGTTCGGCGGCACCCCCGGCGACATGCTGCCTTGTTCGAGCACGTAGACGTAGCGGGCAGAGCCCCCCGACCACGTCACGACCCCGTCCGCGCCGACGCCCTCGCCGCCCGTACACGCGGAGGGCTCGTAGAAGAGCTGATCGTAGAGCACGCCCCCGAACGGAGGCGTCTCGACGAAGTCCTCCCGGGTGCGCCCGCGACGCGCGAGCTCACCTTCCAGGAACGCCGACATCCGAGCGACGTCCGTCGTCGGCAGCCCGGTGACCGAGCGGTCGAAGCCGTTGTTCTCCTCCGCCGGGAACGCCCCGAACGCCGTCGAGTCGACCCAGCCGGCCAGCATCGCCAGCGCGTCGTCGTCGACGCCGTCGAGCCACACGCCCTCCGACTCCAGGTGCCAGCCGCTCGGGCCGTCGGGTGCCAGCTCGGACGAGTGGCAGCACACACACGCGCTCGAGGCGACCTGGCCGGTGACCCACTCGAACTCCACGACCCAAGCCGGGTCGTCGACGCGGGTGTCGGGTGACGGCGCGTCGATCGTCACCGGGTACGGGTAGTACGGCCGCTGGCTGAACACCGCGTCGCACGACGCGTAGTCGGCGAAGTGCCTACCTTCTTCCGTGCTGCCCGAGATGGCCTCCCACGTACACACGAGGCCGCCTTCCGACGCTCCGGGCGGGCTGCCCTCGAGCGGCGGCACACACACCTGCGCGAACGGGACGAACGCGTCTTCCGGCGGCACTCCGACGTCGGCGGGCTGGTCGCACACCGGATCCGCCTCGAACGTGCCTCCCGCGAAGCCGCAGCCCAGCTCCGCCCCCGCGCACGCCGCCGGATCCGAACCCGGGAACACCGTGACGACCTCACCGGGGCCGCCGGCGTCGACCGTGCAGGTTCCGATGATGGCGGTCCGATCACACAGCAGCCCCGCTTCGAACGTGCCGGCGTCGCCGGCGAGCACCGGGGTCAAGCAGTCTTCGGCGGCGCTGGCGTCGTCCCAGTCCGAGCCGAGGTACTCCTTACACTCCGGCGCGTCGGAGAACGGGTTGACGTACGAGCAGCGCCCGACCGCCGTCGCGGCGACCGTCTCCTCGACTGCGGACGTCTCACCGCCGTTGCTGCAGCCCACCAACCCGACGACCATGACCACCAGCGCGCGACCCATACGCCCCCCTTCGACACGGACCGCTTAGGGCGTTCTCATTGCGCATGTTTTGAACATATTTAGAACAAGTGACCGAGCGTACACTTCACGCCGAACGCGTGTCCCGGTACCCGGCGGCGAGGCGTAGGGGACGCGCAGGAGCACACACGATGAGCGCGACGTTTCGGGCCACGATGTTCCGTTACGACGGTCCCGGCGGCTGGACGTTCGTGGAGGTCCCGGCGGAGCAGCGGCCGCTGGTGGTGGGCGCGTGGGGCCGCACCCCGGTGCGCGCGACGGTCGACGGCGTGTGCTGGGAGACGAGCGTCTGGACCGAGCGCTCGGGTCGGGTGCTCCTCGCGATCCCGAAGCAAGTCCGCCGCGCCAAGCAGCACGGCGACGAGGTCGAGGTGTCGCTGGCGCCGCGCGCCGCGCCGTGACGCCGTTACGCCCGAGCCGCGCCCCGGTACACCCGCGCGAGCTCCCCGAGGTCCGCCCAGCGCTCCTGCCGCGCCGCCCACCGCCCCGCGTCGAACCCGTCGAGCCGCAGGCCCACCACCCACTCGGCCAGGTCGCCGATCGGGTCGGTGGGCACCTCGCCGGCGCCCACCGCCTCGATCGCCGCCACCACCCTGGCCGGTGGGCAGCCCCACCGCTCGAGCACCCACGCCACGTACCCGGCGCGGGTCGCGTGCTCCTCCGGCGCCGTCGCCGTCAAGAAGTCGAGCGCGCCTGCGACCTCCGGCGCGCCGGTCCCGAAGCGGGCCCCCAACAACGCGGCGTCGACCGCGGCGCCGACGTCCGGCGTATTGGCGACATGCCAGAAATTGAACACGATCGAGCGCCTCGTTCGGCAGGTCGTCTGCACAGAGTGCCACGAGCCTTCGCCGAGCACGAACGCCGCTCCGTGACCCCACTCCGGCCACAGGCCCCCCTCACCCCCTACGACCGAGAACCGGCCACCGTCCGCCTCGGACCAACCCCGACCAAAGTGGACGATCAACCGGACCGCTTCGTAGCCGGGCTTCGGGGCGTCGGTGTGGGGATCCGCGCCGTCCCCGGGCTCCATCCGCTGGATCGTGACGTGACAGCCGGGCGCGAGCGGCACGCCGAACACCCGCTCGAGCGCGGACCGCAGCGCCTCCACCCGGTCCGGCCCGACGCGGTCGGAGACCACCGCCAACCAGCACGCGTAGAACGACGCGTCGTGGCGCGCCCACACGACGTCGGCGTCGAACAGCGCCCGCCAGTCGCGCATCCAGGCCTCGGGCGCGCCGACCGGGCCGACCCACGCCCCCCACCCGACGACGCGCCCCTCGGTCAGCAGGTCAGGGGTCACACTCAGGGATCCCGGTGTAGGTGACGACGATCTCCGCCCCGTTGCCCGGCCACGCGCCCTCCTCGAACTCGACCGCGTTCGGGCCCGGCACGTAGCTCCAGCGCGTCGCGACGACGCCGTCGACGACGACCTCGATGGCGGCGGGATCGTAGGGCACGCGCGTGAGCCGGAAGTCGCCGCGGGTCGGCGCCGTGGTGACGCCATCCGCGATCGCCGCCAGGGGCTCCGCCCAGTCTTCGAAGCAGAAGTCGACGAACATGCCGCCGGTCGCGGCGACGGCGTCGTAGTAGCCCACCCCGGCGTCCGCGCGCTCACACCCCCCTGGGACCGGCCCGGCGACCGCGCTGACCCGGACGGTCGGATCCTCGAGCATCAAGTCGATGACGTAGTCGGTCCATGGGAACTCGGACTGTTCGGGCTCGTCGGAGATGTGCAGCACCTCGAGGTGCGCGTCGTCGCGGCGCATGCCGTCGTTGCACCCGCCGTTGGCCTGGGCGAGCGCGCCCAGCGCCAGGGTGAACCCCGCCTCCGTCCAGCGGCCCCACCGGCCCAGCAGCGCGTCGGCCATCACGCCCGCCGCGTCGGGCGTCTCGGGGGTGATGAGCGCGTTCATGCACCCGTCGTCGCTGGTCACGATCGCGAGCTGGAAGTCGATGCCCGACAAGATGTCCAACAACACCGGCGCGTTCTCACCGACGTGTCGCAGGTCGGTGTCCATCGATCCCGAGCGATCCACCGTGAGCACGAGGTCGACGCGGGTGTAGGTGCCCTGCAGGAACTCGTCGACGACGGGCTCGACGAAGCCCTCGCCGGTGAACGACACCTCGTCGGGGCCGCCCGGGTCGTTGGAGGTGGCGCGCAGCGCGCCGAGGTCCACCCCGACGTCGTCGGCGGTGTAGGTCACCTCCACCTCGGTGGACGCGCCGATCTCGAGCGTGAGCGGCAGCAGCACCGGCGTCGCGATCGTGTACGTCGCCCCGACGGTCTCCAGGCTGTCGACGATGAGCGGGGCGTCGCCGGTGTTCGCGAGGGTGAACGTGTTGGTGTTGGAGCAGCCCACGCCGTGCTGGCCGAAGTCGTACGGGGACGGCGTGATCTCGAGCTTCGGGTACACGCCGGTGCCCCCGAGCTGCACCGGGACCTCGGGGTTGGCCGCGTCGTTGCTGACCACCCACAGCACCGCGTCATGCCCGTCGGAGGTCGGCGTGAACTGCACGTTGAACGAGAACGACGCGCCCGGGTCGAGCACGTGCGCAGAGAAGCCCGGCGCGAGGAACGCGTCGCCGTCGACGTAGTGCGCGCTCACGTCGAGCAGCGCGTCGCCGACGTTGCGCACCTGGATCTCACCCTCGACGACGGTCCCGACCGGCACCGACTCGAAGTAGATCTGACCCGGCCAGACCTCGATCACCCCCGACGGCGCCGGATCGTTCTGCCCCTCCTTGCCGAGGCCGAATTCGCCGGTGCACGCGAGCGCCAACCCGATGAGCGTCATGGCTCCCCCAACAGCAATGAGACCGTCCCGACCGCGCCGAGGCCGGTGAGGGCGTAGTGCGGCCACCCGTAGGCGACGTCCTCCGCGCCGTCGGCGTTGACGTCACCGACCGACACGACGATCGGCGCGCCGGTCCGGCCATCGAGGTCGAGCACACCGTCGGGCACGACCTCGCCGGCGCTCAGGCCCGCGAGCGTGATCAGCGGCGCCGGCGACGCATACACCAACGACCACGAGTCGCCGCTCGCGATCACCCCGGGAAATCCGTCGTGGTCGACGTCGGCGAGCGCGAGCTGCGCTCCGGCGCCGGTGACGCCCGGCGGCCCGACGACCGTGCCCACGTCCAGGAACGCCCCGCTCCGCGGCGGGCCGAGGTGCATCGAGAAGCCGCCCGTCTGGAGGGACGGCGCCCCGACGGCGAGGTCGCCGTACCCGTCATCGTCGAGGTCGGCGGCCACCAACCCGCCTCCGGAGGGCCGCTCCAGCTCCCAATCGGCGTCGACGAGCTGGACCACCCCCGAGAACGGCCCGGCGGACACCACGACGCGCCCCTCCACCGCGACCGCGGCGTCGTCTTGACCGTCGCCGTCGAAGTCCGCGAACGCCGCCGGCCCGTCGATCACCGTGGACAAGCTGCCCGTGAGGCGCGCGGTCGCCATGCCCTCGACCGACGTGGCGCCGTTGGGCAGCCCGAGCAAGAACACCGCGCCGACCTCGGCGCCGGTGGGCGGCCAATGGGGCGCCACCACCGCCGCGCTGCGCGCCGGCCCGGCCACGTCGCCGGCCGGCACGACCGAGAGATCGGCGCCGACGCCGGGCCCGGTGAGGCGCAGCGCGGCGCTCGCGTCGGGAGACGGCCCGTAGATCACGTCCACCATGCCGCCGCCGCCGTCCGACGCGACCACGAGGTCCGTCCACCCGTCGACGTCGAGATCGGCCGCCGCCGCCGACACCCCGAAGCCGCCCTCCGCGCCGGGCGCGTCGAGGCGCGTGCCCGCGGCGACGGGCCCCCCGATCTCTGGCCCGGCGACGATGACGAGCGCGCCGGCGCCGCCGTTGGCGCCCGGCGCGCCGAGGACCAGGTCCGCCAACCCGTCGCCGTCGTAGTCGCCGCTCGCGCCGACGGGCGTGAGCTCGTGCCCGAGATCGCCGAACCACGTCGCGTGCAGGTCTCCGAGGCCCCACACGTCCGCGTTCGGCCAGCACGCCTCGACGACGCCGTCGCAGTCGCTGTCCGTCGCGTCGTCACACGCGTCGCGCTCGCGCGGGTTGATCGCCGGGTCGTCTGGAGCGCAGTCGCGATCGTTCTCCACCCAGCCCGGCGACCCGCAGTACCCACCCATCGCGGGATCGCCGTACCCGTCGCCGTCCTGGTCGAACCAACACCCGTCGTCGTCGAGGCGGCCGTCGCAGTCGGAGTCCCAGCCGTCGCCGCCGTCGGTGACGCCTGGGTGCACGAACGGATCGGTGTCGTCGCAGTCGCCCGGGTCCAACGACCACCCGCCGCCCAGGCCGCACACCGTGGTGACGTCGGGGTCTCCGTACCCGTCGCCGTCGGCGTCGGCGTACCACACGAACGCGGACTCGGCAGCGTCTTCGTCGACCTGACCGTCGCAGTCGGTGTCGACACCGTCGCAGACGTCGACGGCACCGGGCTTGACGACCGGCGAGGGCGAACAGTCCCCGCTGCGTGGGGGCGGCTCGGGCAAGCACCCGGTCGCCATCAGGACGAGCAGGGTCGAGGCAGAGCGAAGGGCGGATGCGCGCATGGCGGCAGCGTAGCCGGCCCTCACACGATCGGACACCTCGACATGACGCGCGGCGCGCGCGCGGGTAGGTCTGCGGCGTGTCAGGATGCACTCATGACCTGGTGGCTCGCGCTCATCCTCCGAATCGCCACGGCGTCACCCGCCGCTGACGCCGATGGTGACGGCTTCGTAGCCGGCGTTGACTGCAACGACGCAGACAGCGAGGCGTTCCCGGGGTCCGTCGAGCGCTGCAACGGCCAAGACGACGACTGCGACGGCCTCGTCGACGACGCGCCGTCCCCCGCCCCGTACGGGTTCGCCGACCGCGACGGGGACGGGTTCGGGGACCCGCTCGCGCAGGCCGCCGTGTGCGTGCCCGGCGGCGCGTTCGTGGCCAACGCGCGCGACTGCGACGACGCCGCCAGCGCGGTCTGGCCGGGGGCCGCCGAGCTGCTCGACGGGCGCGACAACGACTGCGACGGCGTCGTCGACGAGGACGGTGTGGAGCTGGCGACCTGGTACGAAGACGGCGACGGCGACGGGTGGGGCGGCCCCGCCGCGACCGTCGCGGCGTCGGCCCCAGCCGGCTTCACCGACACGCCCGGCGACTGCGACGACGCCGACCCGGCGACCTACCCGCGCGCCGACGAGCGGTGCGACGGCGCCGACAACGACTGCGACGGCCTCGTCGACGACGACCCGCACGATCCGCCGTGGTGGTTCCTCGACCACGACCACGACGGCGTCGCAGGCCTCGTCCCGGCCGCGTTGGGGTGCGTCGCCCCCCCGGACGCGCTGGCCACCTCCGGAGACTGCGACGACACCTCGCCGCTCGTCGGTCCCGGGTTCGTCGAGGCGTGCGACGGGCTCGACAACGACTGCGACGGCGAGATCGACGAGGCAGGGGCGGCCGGCGAAGACCTCTGGTTCCTCGACGACGACGGCGACGGGTTCGGCGACCCGGCGGCGTACGTCATCAGCTGCATCGGTCCGGGCGTCGTCGCCGACGACGGTGACTGCGACGACACACGGGCGGACGTGCGGCCGGGCGGCGTCGAGACCTGCGACGGCGAAGACCAGGACTGTGACGGCCAGGTCGACGAGGGCACGCTCGGCGGGATCTGGTACGCCGACACCGACGGGGACGGCTGGGGCGTCGACGCCGACGTGCGCGACGACTGCGCCGCCCCCGCCGGGTACGTCGCGGTCCCCGGCGACTGCGACGACGGCGCGATCGACGTGCACCCTGGCGCGCCCGAGTACTGCGGCGGGGTCGACTACGACTGCGACGGGGCCGTCGACGAGCCGTCGTCGGTCGACGCGGTCGTGGTGCCCATCGACGCCGACGGCGACGGGTTCGGGCACGCCTACGCGGGCACGACGAGCTGCACCCCGGGCCCCGAGGTGCCGACCACCGACTGCGACGACGCCGACGGCACCGCGTACCCGGGCGCGTCCGAGGTGTGCGACCGCGCGGACAACGACTGCGACGGCGCGATCGACGAGGGCGCCACCGACGCCGACACCTGGTACGCCGACGGCGACGGCGACGGGTTCGGCGACCCGGAGCAGGCCACGTTCGCGTGCGCGCCGCCCGCAGGCGCCGTCAGCGACAACACGGACTGTGACGACGGTGACCCGGCGTTGTACCCTGGGAACGGTGGGCTCAACCAGTTTTGTGAGGACCGCGGCGTGAACCCGAACGCCGCGAGCTGCGCCACGAGCCCATCCGGCTCGTGGTGGGTCGTGGCGCTGGCCGCGGTCGGGTTGCGCCGCCGCTCGCGGGCGCGCGCCACGTGAGCGACACCCACGACGGCCGGTTGTTCGGTGAGGACCAGCCTTGTTACGGGTGTGGTCCCAAGCACCCGCACGGGTTCCACCTCCAGTTCGTGCGGGACGGCGACGACGTCGTCACCCGGTTCGTGCCCGGGGAGCACCACCAGGGGCCGCCCGGCATCATGCACGGGGGGCTCGTCACCACCCTCGCCGACGAGGTGGCCGCCTGGGCCGTCGTCTTGCACGCCGGCAAGTTCGGGTTCACCACCACGCTGCAAGGCCGGTTCCACAAGGCGGTGCGGTGCGGCGCCGAGATCGAGGCGCGTGCGCGCGTGACCGCGCCGGGGAGGCGGATCCTCGGGGTGTCCGTCGCGATGACGCAAGAGGGCACCACGGTGTGGACGGGGTCGTTCCAGTTCGCGGTGTTGGAGCGGGCCGCCGCCGAGAAGCTGCTCGGCGCCGCGCTGCCCGAGGAGTGGTCACGATGGACGCGCTGATCGTCTTGCTGGCCGCGTGCGCGAGCCCGCCGCCTGCGCCCCCGCCCGCCGAGCCGTGCCCGCCGCCCCCAGCGGTCGCGGCCGCCACCCCGTTCGAGGAGCAGCTGCTCGGCCCGGTGCTCGCGTCGGTGCGCGAGGGCGTGGTCCCGGCGCCCGAAGGCCTCGGGCTGTGCGCGGGTGCCCCGCCCGAGTGCGCGCGCTTCATCGGAGCGGACGGCGGCGAGCTGCCGCCCGGCCCCTGGTATCTCAAAGCGGAGCTCGATCCTCCTGACCTGGGGCTGTGGAAGGTCACTTTCACGCTGAAGTGTACGGTCACGCCCCCCGACGGCAGTGCGCCGTTCGACCGCACCGAGTCTCGCACGATGGAGGTGCCGCACATCCCAAAGCAACCAACGTCGCTGACCCCGCTCGTCGCCTTCGAGAGCCCGGCTCCGGGCGGCGCCGAAGACTGCACGTGGACCCTGGAGTCCCCCCACCCCGACGGCCCCAAGGTGCGGTCGGGCAGCTACAGCGTGCCCGGCGCGTGAGCGGTCAGCGGAGCAGCGTGCGCAGCGCCGACTCGAGGTTGGAGTCCGGGTAGAGCAGGTCGATGCCGCACGGGAGCTCACGCAGCGCCGCGAGGGCCGGCCGCACCATCGGACCCGGCAGGATCGAGCCATGTTGCGGCAAGATCGCCGTGATGGGGAACGGCGCGACCTTGTCGGTGAACCCACGCAGCGCGCGGCTCGACGCCATGTAGAACACATGGAACGGCACCATCGCCTTCCAGTGCGCGTCCCAGTCGTCGACGACGAGCCGCCAATGCTTCTCGATCGCGGCGCCGACGTCGCCGGAGAACAAGAAGCCGCTGCGGGTGTCGAAGGTGACCATCGCCTCCGGGAAGTGCAAGAACGGCGCGGTGAGGAACGCGAGCGCGGCGCCGTCGGTGGCGGACAGCTCGAGCACCGTGCTGTCGTTCGGCGACACATCGAGCCACTTCACCCAGTCCGGCAGCCCATAATACGGCAACAGGACCCGGGTGCGCGGCGTGGTGACGAGCACGACGTCAGGGTTGACGGCGACCCACTGGGGCAGGCTGTCACACAGATCCGGATCCTGATGGTGGAGCACGATGTGCGTCACCGACGCGGGCGGGATGACCGCGGCGACCCGCGACTTCACCTGCTCGAAGTGGTGCATCGCGCTGCCGGGATCGAACAGGACCCGGACGTCACCATGCACGATCAAGTAGGCGTTGCAACGGAAGGGTGACTCTTCCTGGCTGCCGACCCAATACACCGCGTGCCCGGGCTCGTCCCACAACACCACCGGAGCGTCGAACGACGGCGGTGCCTTGCGGAGGGCGCTGATTCGTTCGACGTGCTGGAGGCCCTCGAGTCGCCCACCGAAGCGGCATCATCCACAACGACATCAACCCGAAGAACATCCTGCAAGACGACCACGGGATGATCAAGGTGTGCGACTTCGGGCTCGCGTCCCACGCGGCTCGCGACGTCGGGCCGTCCCGCACGGTCGCCGGCACCCTGGCGTACATGGCGCCGGAGCGCATCAGCGGCGAGCACGGCACCGAGCGCTCGGACCTGTACGCGCTCGCGTCTACCTTGTACCACCTCGTCACCGGGGCGGCGCCGTTCGGGACCCGCCCGCGCGAGGCGATGCGGGGCCACGCGCGCGAGCCGATGCCCCGCTCGCCGCTGGTGCCACCCTCCCTCGATCGGGTGCTCCGCCGGGCGATGGAGAAGGACCCAGCGTCCCGGTACCCCTCCGCCCACGAGATGCACGAGGCGCTGGTGCACGTGCTGCGCGCCGAGGGGTCGCCGCGCCTCGCGCACCGCGAGATCACGCCGCGGAGGCCGGCCAAACCACCCGCGCCGGCCAGGGCGACCCCAGCCCCGATCGAACCGCCACGCCCCCAGGACACGCCGCCACGTCGCCCCCCGTGTCCCCCTGGGATGGTGTGGGTCCACGGGGGCCCCGTGCGCGACGGGGGCCACGCGCACGCCGTGCGCCCGTTCCTGCTCGACGCCCTGCCGGTCACCAACGCCGCGTACGCGAGGTTCGTCGCCGAGACGGGCGAGCCACCGCCGGACTGGTGGGTCGGTCGGCCCCCCCCTCAGGACCAGGCGGGGCACCCCGTCACCGGGGTCTGTGTGGACGAGGCCCGTCGGTACGCCGCGTGGGCCGGCGCCCGGTTGCCGACCGCGACCGAGTGGTTGCGCGCCCTCCGCGGGGACGAGGAGCGCCCGCTCCCATGGGGAAAGACCTGCGATCCCAGTCAGTGTGCGTGCCCGGTCAGTGGGGCCAAGGGCACCGTGGCGACCGGCTCGTTCGTCGGTAACGTCACCCCCGACGGCGTCCGCGAGCTGCTCGGCAACGTCTGGGAGTGGACCGAGCCCACCGCCGAGATGGCGCCCGACGAAGCGGGATACCACCACGTGTTCGGCGGCTCCTGGCGACAAGCGTGCGGGGCGGCGCACGCGCGCCTCCGCGCACGGTCGTCTCCGCCCACTCGGCGTACCGGTACCTCGGCTTCCGGTGCGCCCGTACGGCGGCCGCATGAGGCTCGATCTCGACGGGCTCGACGGCGTGCTGCACCGCCCTCGGGCCATCGCCGGGCGGGTCCGCGTGCCCTCGACCCTCCCCCCCTCGCTGCGGGTGCAGGCGTCGCCACCACCCGAGCCACCGCCCGTTGGAGCGCCGGCGTGGGGGCCGCTGGTGTTCGCCGGGGCTGTGGTCACGCTGCTCACGCTCGTCGTGGTTGGCGCCGGCGCCCTCATCGCGTTGTGGCCGGCGCCTCCGGTCACCGCAGCCGTCATCCCCGGTCCGCCTCCGGCGGCCGCTCCGGCGATAGCCCAGGTCGCACCTCCCGTAGCCGCGCCGCCGGAGATCGCTGCCGTCGCCGCGGAGGGCACCGCTCCGCCCACGCGAGCGCCCGATCCCCCGCTCGCCCCGGTGGCGTTCATGTTCGATCGTGCCGACGCCCCCGAGCTGCCCGACGCCCTGGTCCGCGCTGCGCGCGCATGCGCCGGCACCTTCGAGCTGGTCGGCCACACGTGCGCGCTGGGCGCACCCGAGACGAACCACCTGATCGGGCTCGCCCGAGCGAACGCCGTGCGCGACGCGCTGATCGCCGCCGGAGTGCCCGCCGCCGGGCTCTCCACGCGGTCGGCGGGGGCCGACCAGCCCATCGCGCCCCAGTCCACCCCGGAAGGCCGGCGGGCGAACCGCCGCGTCGAAGCGAACTGTATGCAACCCTCGGAGTCGCCATGAGCTTGTCCCGCGCCGAACGCAACCAGAAGATTGATCGCACCCTCGCCGACCTCGCCGCGCTGCGGGGGGTCACCACCGCCGCGTTGGTCGACGGCGACGGCTTCGTCACCCACATCCGCAAGGCGTTCGACATCGACACCGACGCCCTCGGCGCCGCCGTCCAGCTCGTGTTCACCGCGGCGACCCGCTCCGCCGAGCAGGTCCGCCAGGAGAACACCAAGCTGGTCCTCGCCGAGAACAAAGACGGCATCGTCTTGCTCGCGCCGCTCACCCGCGGGTTCGTGCTCGTGCTCGTCGCCGACGGGTCCGCGATGCTCGGCACGCTGCGCTTCGAGGTCAAAGAGACGGTCCCGTCCCTCAACGAGCTGTTCGCCGCATGAGCGAGCACTGGTTCGCGAGCCGGGTCGAGCGCCTTCGCGGCGCGGTCGCGGCGTGGGAGACGAACCGGGGGGGCAGCAACGCGGAGGCGCTGCGCCACGACCTGCACGCGACGATGCGGGCCCTCGTCGACGAGCTGGCGGGGCGCGACGGCGTCACGGCGGCGTTCGTCGCCCACGATGGCTTGCTCATCGAAGGCGCCGGCCCGCGCGACGACCTCGAGGCGCTCGCCGCCGTCGGTCAACTGTGCTGGGCGCCCGCCGTACAAGCCGCGCGCCCGCTCGGGCTGGGTGACGTGCACCAGCTCGTGGTGTGTGGGTCGGAGCGCAAGCTGGTCCTGCTCGGGGTCGGCGCCTTCACGCTCGGCCTGACCGCGCCGGCCGATGTGCACTTGGCCGACCGCTTGTCCTGATCGTCCCGTCCATACGCGCGACGGCTCGACCACGGCGGCCCGGTCGGCGCCTCGGCCGACCGGTCGCCGCTTCGGTGCTCACGCGAAGACGTAGGCGAGCGACACCGTCACGAACGCGACCGCGCCCACCATCGTGACGACGAAGGTGTTGCGCGCGAACAGCACGGCCTGGATCTCTTCGGCTTCTTCGTTGCGAACGTCGGGGTGCATCGTGGACCTCACTTCGCCGCGAGGGGGACTTCGATCGGGGCCGCGGGACGACGCGCGACCACGGCCGCCTGCGCCTCACGGGTGAGCCCGTCGCCCGGCAGCTTGCGCTGGCCCGGGAGCCAGAAGAACAGGTCGTTCTTCAGATCGCTGAAGCGAACACGGCCGTTCTCGATGAACAGCTTGATCGAGAAGGCGACGAAGATCTCCAGGGACATCCGCGCGATGGACAAAACCGTGTCGACGTGACTTTCCATATGCTCCTCCACCACAACGAGGCGGGTGCGGTCCACGGGCAGCGTGCGCGGGACGCGTGCACCTAGAGCAAGGGTCGTGCCACGACCATTAATGTACGTTGTAACACCACAAGGTCCCTGGACAGCCCCGAATCCGGGCTACCTCGCACAGCGCGCGTGTGAGCGCCCGCACACGCCGGATCGTGCGCCTCGCCTCGAGGGGGCGCGCTCGGGCGAACGCGCCCCAGGGGTGGGCGCGGACGCCCACCGTCGCGCCAGGGCTCGTCGACGCGGGGCAAATCACACCGCCAGCGGCGCGCGGCGGGCGTGCCGCCACAGCCACCCGTCACATCGGGATGGCCTCGTGCGCGTATCCCGGGACCGGGCCCAACGACGACACCCGAACCTCACGATCCGGCGTGAACACCGCCTCGTACATCGGCAAGCCCGGCGCGAGGCGCGACAACGTCGCGTTGAGCTGACGATCTCCCAGGCGATGCAGCGTCTCGGTCAGCGCCGCCCAGCGCCCGTGCAGGGCCGGGAGCTCGGGGCGATGGCACAGCCAGTGCGCCACCTCGGTCCGCTGGTACGCGCTGACCTGCGGGTGGGCGACGAACATCTGCACGTCGCCGATCGCGGGAGGCACGAGCGGGATGTGCGTGTACGGCTGAATCTCCCCTTCGAGGCGCACGACGAGCACCGCGCCCTCCTGATGCCCCCCCCCGAGCGACACGTACTCGAGCTCGGGCAGACCGTCCCACCTCGCCAGGAAGAACGCACGAAGAACGCTTTGAACGAGCGCAGGCCGGACGCCGTACGCCGAACCGTGCAGGATGGACATCCGCAGGTGCCCGCAGCCGATGTTCGCCGGGGCGGCGAGGTGGCGCAGCAGGATCGGGCGCAGCTCGACCGGCGGGTTCGCGGTGAACCGACGCCACTCGAGCGCCGAGGCGTCCGGCTTGGGCAACACGCCCGGCGGCACGTCCGGGTCTGCGCTGAGCGTGTGGATCAGGTGCTGCAGCGCGTGAATGTCCGAGTGCAGGTAGAACCGACCGAACGACTCGACCCACCCGCGGAGCAGGCCGTCTACGGTGACGTCGTCGAGCGTGACCCCGTGCGCCTCGGCCGCCGCAAGCGCGAGCGCCATCTCCCCCGCGTCCCCGCCGGGCGCCCCGACGACCCCTTGCGAGTCGCGCCCGTCGACGCACGCCGTGCGCCCGTTCAGCAAGAACGCCGCCAACTTCATCCAGCGGATGCGGTGCTTGACGGACACGTGCGCGCGCAGCTCGTGCAGATCGAGCGGACCGTCGGGGCGGACGGGGCTGTCGAGGATGGCGTCGACGTCGGCGGGCAGGTCGGAGACGATGCCCTGCGCCTCCCGCGTACACGGCAACCCGGCGGCGCGCCACGCGAGCAGGCCGCCCTCCAGCGCCGCCGCCGTCGTCAGGCCGCACAGCTCGAGCAGGCGCGCCGCGATCGCCGCCCGTCGGCCGTCTTTCGAGACGAGCACCAGCCGCGCCCGGGGGCCGAGCCGGACGAGGTCGCTGACGCGCGCGAGGGGGACGTGCACCGACGTCGGGATGTAGCCCAGCGGTCCGGTGAGCTCTTCGTACGCACGAACGTCGACGATCAGCACGCGGTTGCCCTGCTCGGCGGTGAACTCGGCGTCGACGACCGGGTTCCAGGCAGCGTCGCGCGTGATCGCCGCGTGGAAGTCGAGGCTGGCGAGGTGGGCGTGGAGCGCGGACGCAGGCATAGGACCCCCGCCGCACATGTGCCCCGGTCCCGTACGCTCCGCACGCCCATTGACGGGCTGGGTGCGGCGTGGTTCGGTACGGCAGGAGGGCCCGTGCACGCAGCCACCACCATCGTCCACACGTTGTCCCGCTGGGCGTCCGAGCGCCCCGACCAGGAGGCGCTGCGCGACCGCGACGTCACGTGGACGTGGGCGACGTACTGGCGTGACGCGCGCCTCGTCGCGCGCGGCCTGATCGCGCTCGGGCACGTCGCCGGCGACGCCGTCGCGATCATGGGCGGCAATCGTGCGCAGTGGGTCCTGGCCCAGCTCGGCGCGATGGCCGCGGGGGGCGTCCCGGCGCCGATCTACCCGACGAGCACCCACGACCAGGTCCGGCACATCCTGGCCAACTGCGGCGCCAGCGTCGTGTTCGTCGACGAGGCGGGAAACGTCGACAAGGTGCTCGCCGCCGCGCCGTCGGTCCGCGCGGTGGTCGCGATGGCGCCGCTCACGCACGCCGACCCGCGCGTGATGTCGTTCGCCGCGCTGCTCGCCGCTGCGGCGCCGGTGCCGGACGCCGACCTCGACGCCCGGATCACGGCCCTCGATCCGCGCGCGACGGGCTTGCTGATCTACACGTCCGGGACGACCGGCGAGCCGAAGGGGGCCCAGCTCGCGCACGAACAGCTCGTCACCATGGGCCGCACGATGGCCGACGCGGTGCCCCCGGCGCGGTTCACCGAGGCGCGCGTGGTCAGCTACCTGCCGCTGTCCCACATCGCCGAGCAGCTGTTCACCAACCTCATCACGCTGCAGACCGGCGGGCACGTCACGTTCTGCGGCGACCTCAAGCAGATCAAGGACCGCCTGATCGAGGACCGCCCGAACGTGTTCCTCGGGGTGCCGCGGGTGTGGGAGAAGTTCGAGGCGGTGCTGCGGGCGCGCCTCGCCGAGGCCACCGGGCTCAAGGCCGCGATCGCGGCGTGGGCCCTGCGCACCGAGCTCGCGGCGTTCGACGCCGAAACAGCCACGGGCAGGCCCGTCACGTCGCTGCGCAGGCGCCTCGCCAACCGGCTCGTTCAAGGCAAGATCAAGGGCGCGCTCGGGCTGGATCGGCTCGAGCTCGCGTGCTCCGGCGCGGCGCCGATCGGCAAGGAGACCCTGCGCTTCTTCGCGTCGCTCGGGATCGTCATCCACGAGGGCTACGGCATGACCGAGACGACCGGCATCGCGACGATGCCGCCGATCGGCGCGCCACGCTTCGGCACGGTCGGGCGCGCGCTGCCGGGGGTCACGCTGCGGATCGCCGACGACGGAGAGATCGTCCTCAAAGGCCCGAACATGACGCGCGGCTACCTGCACCAGCCCGACAAGACCGCCGAGCTCATCGACGAAGACGGCTGGTTGCACACCGGCGACCTCGGCGCGGTCGACGGCGACGGGTTCGTGACCATCACCGGGCGCAAGAAGGACCTCCTGATCACGGCCGCCGGCAAGAACATCGCGCCGGCCGAGATGGAGGCGCACCTCAAGACGATCCTCGGCGTGGCGCAGGCGGTCGTGCTCGGGGACCGCAAGCCGTACCTCGTGGCGCTGCTCGTGCTCGATCCGGAGCGGGCCGACGCGATCGCGGCGGCGGCGGGGTCGACCGCGCGCGGGGTGCCCGAGGTCGCCCGCGACCCCGCGGTCCGCGCGTGGCTCACCCAGCAGGTCGAGGAGCGATGCAACAGCAAGGTCGCCCGTTATCAGACGATCAAGCGCTTCGACGTCGTGCCCCACGACTTCACGGTGGACGGCGGAGAGCTCACGCCTTCCCTGAAGATCCGGCGCAACGTGGTGGCCGAGAAGTACGCGGGCATGATCGAGGCGTTGTACGCGTAGAAGCCCCCGAGGTCGCCGGGTTCGCCGTGCCGATTCCGGGCGCGATGAATCGCGCCGCTACGGGGATGAGCGGGCATGGCGCCGCGCCCATCAACGTGGCGGTCCTAAGGCAACAAACACCAGACGACGCCGTCGATCGACGGGCCCGGGGTGGTGTTCATCAAGAAGTCGACCGTCTCGCCGTGGAACTCGATCGCGACGTACTCCCCGGACCGGTGGGCCACCGCGGTGCCGGAGGACGTCGTCCAGGTCTCCCCGGCCTCGTCGAACCACACCGCGCCCACACCCGGGCCCGCGCTCGTCGAGTTGGGCTGCAGGTCGAAGGTGTCGCCTTCGTTCGGGATGCCCGGCCCGATCCACGCCGTCGCGGACATGTCGTTCGGGCAGTCGACGACGCCCGACCCCGCCGAGAACGTGCTCGCGCCGTCGAGGCAGAACCCTCCGGAGTCCTGCTCCAACGGGCATCGCCCGCCGGCGCTCGACTCGATGTAGCCCTCCGTGCTGGTCGGGTTGAACCCGCTCGTCTCACCCTTGACGACACACCCGACCAACCCGGCGACGACGACGACCACGCACCCGATCCGGACCATGCGACCTCCCCGGCGGAGCGTACCAACAGGCGACGGCGCCGGGCTGGCGACGAAGTGATAGCCTCGCGGAGGCATCATGCCCCACATGCACGGCTGATCGCCGAGGCGCGCGTTGTCCGGTTTCGTCGAGCGCCCCCCCGTCTGGCTCGCCGTGCGCCGCGCGGCGTCGGGCGCGTGGTCCCTGTCGGTGGGGACGCCGGGGCGCGCGCCCGCTACCGCCGACGTCTCGGATCCGAGCACGTGGGCGCCCCCGCCGCCGCTCCGCCCGACCGCCCACCTGCCCGGTCGGGACGGGCGCGTCACCCGGGACGAAGAAGCGCGCGGGTTGGCGCTGGCGGCGGCCGCGTTCCAGTCGCCGGCGGTGGCGGCGCGGTGGGGACGCGACGCCGCCGGGCTCGTGCTCGTCGACGCCGACCCCGAAGCCGACGACGTACCGTGGGAGCTGTTGGCCGGCCCCGACGGCGCGCCGGTCGAGCCGAGCGCCACCGTCGCGCGGGTAGCCCCCGGCGCCGCGCGCGCGCGCCCCCCCCGGCCGCGGGGGGGGCGGGGG
>CAIUDO010000044.1 GCA_903897935.1 uncultured Pseudomonadota bacterium | reverse complement strand
CCGATGACCGCCGTTCGCCTCGTGTACTACGTCACCGACCCCTTCCTCGACGCCCGCCAGGCCATCGCGGCGCTCGTCGCCGTCGAGGGCGGCGTGGTGCTCGTCCGTGCCCCCAGCCCCGACCTTCCCGCCGCCGCGCGGGCCAACGTCGACCGGGTGCTCCGCGACCTCGAAGATTCGGTGGCGCTCGATCCGCTCCCGCTCGGCGCCGGCGCGCCGGTCGTCGGCGGTGCCGTGCTCACCGCCCCTGTCCCCCCCCGTGAGGCGCCCGAATGGGCGCGCCGCGCCCTCTCCGACCGGGCGGCCTGACATGAGCGCCGAAGCCAACCGCATCGTCAACAAGCTCTGGTCGTACTGCAACGTGCTGCGCGACGACGGGCTGTCCTACGGCGACTACCTCGAACAGCTCACCTACCTGCTGTTCCTGAAGATGGCCGACGAGCAGACCAGGCCCCCGTGGAAGCGCCCGTCGCCCGTGCCCGAGGGGTACGACTGGCCGAGCCTCATCGCCCGCGACGGGGCGGCGTTGGAGCAGCACTACCGCGCGCTGCTGGAGCACCTCGGCAAGCAGCACGGGCTCCTCGGCCTCGTGTTCCGAAAGGCACAGAACAAGATCCAGGACCCGGCGAAGCTCAAGCGGCTCGTCAGCGATCTGATCGACAAAGAGACCTGGGTGATGGTCGGCGCCGACATCAAGGGCGACGCCTACGAGGGCCTGCTCGAGCGCAACGCCCAGGACACCAAGTCCGGCGCGGGCCAGTACTTCACGCCGCGCCCGCTGATCGACGCGATGGTCGCCGCCGTCGCGCCGAAGCCCGGCGAGACCGTCATCGATCCCGCGTGCGGCACCGGCGGCTTCCTGCTCGCGGCCCATCACTGGCTGACCTCGGAGCACCCCGACCTCACCCGCGAGCAGCGCGAACACCTGCGCCTCGACGCGCTGCGCGGCGTAGAGATCGTTCAGGGCGTCTCCCGTCTGTGCGCGATGAACCTGCTGCTGCACAACGTCGGGCCGACGCCCCAGGAGCTCGCGAAGCTGCGCACCGAGCTGATCGCGTCGGGCAAGACGCCCGAGCAGGCCGACGCCGAGATCGACCGCCGCCTGCCCGTGCGCACCGACGACGGTCTGCGCGAGCTCGGAGCGGACCGGTTCGGTGTGGTGCTCACGAACCCGCCGTTTGGCCGCAAGTCGAGCATCCTCGTCGTCGGCGAGGACGGCGACACCGACCGGGAGGCGATCACCTACGAGCGCGAGGACTTCTGGGCGACCACGACGAACAAGCAGCTCAACTTCGTGCAGCACGTCAAGTCGCTGCTCCAGATCCACGGGCGCGCGGCGGTCGTCGTCCCCGACAACGTGCTGTTCGAGGGTGGTGCGGGCGAGACGATCCGCCGGCGGCTGCTGCACGAGTGCGACGTCCACACGCTGCTGCGCCTGCCGACCGGCATCTTCTACGCGCAGGGCGTGAAGGCGAACGTGCTGTTCTTCGACCGCAAGCCCGCGAGCAGCAAGCCGTGGACGCGCAGGCTGTGGGTGTACGACCTGCGGACGAACCAGCACTTCACGCTCAAGACGAACCCGATGCGGCGGGCGGACCTCGACGCGTTCGTGGCGCTCTACAAGACCGGGGCGCTGCACGAGCGCCAGGCGACGTGGAGCGAGGCGACGCCGGACGGGCGCTGGCGGGCGTACGACTACGAGGAGATCGTCAGCCGGGACAAGTGCAGCCTGGACCTGTTCTGGCTGAAGGACGACAGCCTGCTCGACGCGGACAACCTGCCGGACCCGGACGTGATCGCGCAGGAGATCGCGGAGGATCTGCGGGTGGCGTTGGGGCAGATCGAGGAGATCCTCGGGGATCTGGGGGCGAATGTAT
>CAIUDO010000043.1 GCA_903897935.1 uncultured Pseudomonadota bacterium | reverse complement strand
GGTCGGCAAGCACGCGGCGATCGTCGGCCCCGACGGCAACGTGGTCGGCGTGCTCGAGGTGAAGTCGATCTTCGCCTGGGACAAGCAGCGCTACATCGAGAAGGTCTACGGCACGTCGCGCACCGACCACCCGGGCGGCGCGATCATCATGAACGACGAGCGCACCATGCTCGTCGGCGGCGACGTCGAGGTGCTGCCCGCGGCGACCCGCACGTCGTACGCGCACCAGATCCTCTCCCCCGTCATGACCCGCGCCATGATCGCCGATCGCGGCTGGCAGAAGGCGCTCGCGTTCCAGACGCGCAACCCGCTGCACCGCGCGCACGAGTACGCGCTCGTCTACGGCCTCGAGGAGCTCACCCGCGCCGGCTGGTACGCGGGCGTCGTGCTCAACCCGCTCGTCGGCGAGCTCAAGGGCGACGACGTCGACGCCGCAACGCGGATGCGTACGTACAACGCCCTCAAGGACCAGCGCCTGCTCGGCAAGGGCGACTCCGACACCGCCCTGTGGGAGTCGGTCGGCTACGAGCTCAACGACGTGTTCGAGCTCGTCGGCCTCGACATCAAGATGCACTACGGCGGCCCCGCCGAGGCGCTGATGCACGCCGTGTACCGTCAGAACCACGGGTTCACGCACATCGTCATCGGCCGCAAGCACGCCGACGCGCCGTACAAGGACGGCACCGCGATCTGGGGCGACTTCGACGCGCAGACCATCTTCGACGATCTGCCGGGCACCCTGCACACCCAGCCGGTGCGCGTCGGGTTCGCCGCCTACTACGACAGCATGGGCCGGGTCGACCTGATGGAGAACCACAAGGACGAGAAGCCGTTCTTCATCTCCGGCACGAAGGTCCGCGACATCCTCGTCTCCGGGCAGCGCCCCGACGAGCGCATCGTGCGTGGCGAGATCGCCGACATCCTGATCGAAGCGTACCGCGAGCGGACCACGAGCTGACCTCGGTGGTCGAACGGAGGCGGTGATGCTCATGTTGCTGGTCGCCGCCTCCGCGGCGTTCGCGGCGAAGAAGCCGCAGGTCGAGGCCGACGTGGTGGTGTCGCGTGAGATCGCCGCCCCGGCCAGCGTCTTGTTCGAGCGGGTGACCGACCTCGAGCAGTGGCCCGCGTTGTTCCCGGAGCCGTGCGCGAGTGACTGGCAGGTCGGGCTCGTCAGCAAGGGCGTCGGGGCCACCGCCGAGGTCACGTACCACTTCGGGCCGATGCACCGGTCGCTCGACATGGAGCTGATCAAGGCCGAGGCGCCGTACGTGATGGAGGTGAACCATCTCCGAAAGCTCGGGTTCATGACCCAGTTCGTGTTCACCGACACCGGCACGGGCACCACCAAGGTCACGCTCACCACGCCGCTCTACGAGCCTCCGTGGCCGCTGCGGAAGGTGTTTCAGGCCACGATCCGCCCCGCGTGGACGGCCTGCTACACCCAGGTGCTCGAGCGGCTGGCCGCTCCGTAGGGCCCTGGCTGACGCCTCCGCCGCGAGCTGCGGATGCGGGGCCCTGGCTGACGCCTCCGCCGCGAGCTGCGGAGCCGATCACGCGCGCC
>CAIUDO010000042.1 GCA_903897935.1 uncultured Pseudomonadota bacterium | reverse complement strand
CGCCGGTGTGCGCGGCCGCGCTCACGAACCTGACCGGCGCGCGCCAGCAGGTCGCCGACATGCTCGGCGTCGACGAGCTCGCCGACACGCTCGACCGCAACCGGGTGTCGCGCGAAGCGGTCGACGCGATGTGGGCGGCGTGCGACGACGTCGTGCCGGACCTGGTGCGCTACCTGAACAAGAAGGCGTCGCTGCTGGGGAAGGAGCGCCTCGACGCGTGGGATCTCAGCGCGCCGCTGCCCGGCGCCGACGCCGCGGTCCCGTGGGAGGACGCGGTCCACACGATCACCTCGTCGTTCGACGTGTTCTCGCCGTCGCTCGGCGCGTTCGCGCGGGCGGCGGTCGCGGACCGCTGGATCGACGGCGAGCCGGGCCCCGGGCGGGCGCAAGGCGGGTTCTGCGCGTTCATGCCCGAGACGGGCGAGAGCAGGATCTTCCTGACGTTCGGGGACGCGCGCTCCGTCGTCACGCTCGCGCACGAGCTCGGGCACGCCTGGCACAACCGGTGGCTGGCCGAGAACCCGCCCGGCCAGCGCCGCCTCACCTCGGCCACGGCGGAGTCGGCGTCGACGTTCGCCGAGACGCTGTACCGGGACGCGGCGTCGGCCGCCGCGGCGAGCCCCGACCAGAAGCGGCGGAAGCTCGACGAGGATCTGCAGGCGGCGGTCGCCTACCTGATGAACATCCGCGGCCGGTACGCGCTCGAGCGCCGGCTGTTCGAGCTCCGCCGGGAGGGCGCGCTCACGCCGGACACCCTCCGCGCCGAGACGCGCCGCTGCTTCGACCACGCGTACGGCGGGGCGGTCGCGCACATCGACGACATGTTCTGGGCGTCGAAGCTGCACTTCTACATCCCGGAGTTCGGCTTCTACAACTGGCCGTACACGTTCGGGTACCTGCTGTCGGGGGCGCTGTCGGCGCGGGCGCGGGCCGAGGGTCCGGCGTTCGAGCCCGTGCTCGCGCGGTTCTTACGCGCGCCCGGCTGGCTCGACGCGTCCGAGGCCGCGCGCGAGGCGCTCGGCGCCGACCTCACCGAGCCGGCGTTCTGGTCCTCCGCGATGGGGCCGCTTCGAGCGAAGGTGGACGCGTTCTGCGCTGAGTGACACGCCCTTACAGGTGCCCGCGCGCCGTCGCGCTGCTAGGCTGCGCGCATGGCAATCCTGGTCGAAGACGGTTCAGGTCGCACGATCGCGCTGGCCGCGCGCGTGCTGGTCGGGCGCTCGGACGCCGCGCAGATGCAGCTCGCCGATCGGCGGGTGTCGTCGGAGCACGCGTCCATCCGGTGGCTCGGCGATGGCTGGCAGGTGCGTGATCTCGGCAGCCGCAACGGCACGTTCCTCGACGGGCGCCGGCTGGGCGCCGGTGAGAGCGCGCCGCTGGCCACCGGGCACAAGCTCAGCTTCGGTGGACTGAGCGGCGGGTGGGTGCTCGTCGACGCCGGTCCGCCCGCGGTGGTCGCGCAGTGCCTCGTCGATGGTCGGCGGTGTACCTCGGAAGACGGCCTGTTGGCCCTCCCCGACGCCGAGACGGCGAGCGCCACCGTGTTCCGCACCCCCGACGGTTTGTTCTGGTTCGAAGACCAAGATGGCGCGCGAGAGCTGCGCGACGGCGACGTCGTCGAGGTCGACGGGGTCGGGTGGCGCGTGCTGCTGCCCGTGCTGCCGCTCGAGACAGCGGAGGGCGAGCGCACCCTCGGCGCCAATGACCTCACGCTCACGTTCTCGGTCTCCCGCGACGAAGAGCACGTCGACGTCGAGGTGCGCTGGCAAGGCGGCAGCGCGTCGTTGGCGAGCCGCGCCCACCACTACCCGCTGCTCGTGCTCGCGCGGCAGCGCCTCGCGGACGCGGCGGCGGGCGTCGTGGACAGCGAGCAAGGCTGGATCTGGCCCGACGCCCTGGCGAAGATGCTCGGCTCCACGCAGAACCACCTCAACGTCAGCATCCACCGCATCCGTAAGGAGTTCGCGGCGCTCGGCGTGTTCGACGGCGCCGCGGTCGTCGAGCGGCGGGGCGGCAGCGGCCCGGTCCGGATCGGCGTTCGGCAGCTCGAAGTCGGGTCGCCTCCCTGAGGCCCACCCTGCTGTTCGCGCCGGGGGCGGGCGCGCCGTCGAGCTCTGCGTGGATGGAGGCGTGGGCCGAGCGCCTTGCGGCGGTCGGCGACGTCGTCCGGTTCGACTACCCGTACATGCGCGCGGGCAAGAAGCTGCCGGACCCGCTGCCCGTGCTCGTCGAGGCGCACCGGGAGGCGCTCGCCGCGGCGCGGTCGCGGGGGCAGCCGGTCGTGCTGGTCGGGAAGTCGATGGGCAGTCGGGTGGGGTGCCACCTCGCGCGTGAGGAGGCCGTCGCTGGGGTGATCTGCTTCGGGTACCCGCTGCGCGCCCCCAGCGGCGCGGTGCGCGACGCCGCGGTGCGCGAGCTCCCGATCCCGGCGTTGTTCCTCCAGGGCACGCGCGACCCGCTCGCGCCGCTGTTCCTGCTGCGCGGGGTGCTGGCCGAGTGCTCGGTGAAGCACGAGCTCGTGGTGATCCAGGGCGCCGACCACGGGCTCGCGGTGCGGAAGTCGGAGCAGCCAGCCGTCGATGACGCGCTGATGGCCGCGATCTCAGCGTACGTCGCTCACTCGTAGACCCACACCGACACCGCGTCGACCTCCAGGCTGACCGACACCGACTCGCAGGTGCCGTCACCGTCGAGGTCGAGGTCGGCCGCCGCCCCTAGGATGCCGGGCAGGGCGTCTTGGAGGGCGGCGTCGATGCCGGTCCCGAGCAACGAGTCGAGGATGGCGTCGACCAAGAAGCCGCCGCCGAGGGTGGCCGTGAAGTGGTCGGGGTCCTCGCGGACCATGCGCACGGTCGCGCCTTGGATCGGCAGGTGCACGGCGGCGTCGAAGATCTGGATGTCTAGGTCGAACCCGAAGTCGTGCGCGATGAACACGTCGTCGCCGTCGAGCGCGGCGGGCACGGGATCGGTGTGTGGGCCGGGATCGAGCTCGAGGGTCTGGCCGGCCAGCAGCAGCCCGTCCGTGCCGACCAGGGGCTCGCCGTCGCCGGGCAGGACCCGGAACGCCCCGCACCCGGCGGGGGCCTCGGCGTCGAACCCGGACAGCTCGGTGATCAGGAGGATCGTGCCGTTGTTGATGAAGTCCTGCACGAGCGGCTCCAGCGCGGCGGCTTCGGTGGCCTCGAGCACCGGGAGCAGCGCGCCGAACGCGTTGTCGACCCCGACGACGCCCGACGGGTCGACGAGATCGGCCTTTCCGCACCCGGTCCCGTCGCCGGAGCTGCTCGCGACGCCGTCGAGGTCGAACCCCGGCGACACGCCGTCGTCGATGCGGCCGAACCGCAGCGCCGACACCACCGCGTGCTCGCTCGGGCACACGGGCGGGACCGGGTCGCTCGGGCCGCACGCCATCAACCACACGATCACGCGTCGCCTCCGTGCGCGCATCGTACCGCAGGTACGTCGCGGCGGCGCGGGCGCGTGCATCGTCGTCGGCTCGGGGTAATCGGGCGCGCCGGAGGTGCCCGTGTGGTTGTTGCTGTTGGTGTCGTGCTTCGAGCCCACCGAGTCGGGGCCGGGCGCGCTGGTGGGCCGCGTGCTCGGTCCGCTGGATCTGCCGATCGCGGATCTCCAGGTGCAAAGCCTCGAAGCGCGCAGCGTGACCGACAAGGACGGCGCGTTTGCGGTGCAGTTCAAGGAGCCGGACCAGCACGTGACGTTCACGTTTCGGGGCGCGTTCTACCGGCGGGTGTACCGGCCGGAGGATGCCGGTCAGAAGGTGCGCGTCGAGGTGCCCGAGCTTCGGGACAGCCCGGTGACGTGCCGGATCGACGCCCCGTGTAAGCTGGCGATGTCGTGGGATCTCGGCGACGGCCTGTCGGCGACCGCCAGCTACGCGTGTGTGCCGGGTGGGGGAGGGACCATCCCCGGGGTGCCGGGCCGGCCGGCGACGACGGCGACGTGCGGTGAGATGACGGTGATGGACGACGGCGCGATGGTGGTCGTCTCGGCGCCCGCGAAACGAACGGAGATCGTCGTGCGGGGGGCGGACGGCGCGGCCGCCCCTGACTGTGTCGTCGAGGTGGAGGGCGCCGTGGTCGCGGCCGCTGGGTCGTCGTTCGCCGCCTCGCTCGTCCGACCGTCCGTCGCTACGGCGATCTGCCGTGGCGTGCCGGCGCTTCCGGCGATCGTCGAGCCGGGGCGCACCGCCGAGCTGGTGTGGTCTCCCGACGCGCCGACGCTCGACCTGTCGGCGATCCTGCCGGACGCCGGCGCGGCGTGGTTGCTCTCCGACGGCAGCCCGAGCTGGCTCGCGCGGTTGCCGGGGGAGGGCGGCGTGTTTCGGTTGCCGCCCATCGGGCCCGGCACGTACCGGATCGGCGCCGCGCGCGGGACGAGCCCGCCGGAGGCGCTGGTGCTCGCGCTCGTCGACGGGCCGATCCCCGAGGCCCCAGGGCCCGGCCTCGTGCTGGGTGAGATCGCCGACGGCGTAGTTGGGACGCTGCGAATCGAAGGCGAAGTTCGACCACTCTACGCGCCTGGTCGCCGATGAGCCTCGCGGCGACGGAGCGTTTGTGCGCCCCGTTCCCCACGAGGTCCGGCGCGGAGGGTAAGCTCGCGTAATGTTTCTCTGGCTTGCCGCTGCGGCGTTCGCGTCGGAACCGGACCCGCTCACCGCGTTCGCGGTCGGGAGCGCCGCCTACCTCACGACGGCCGTCGTGCACGAGGTGGCCGGCCACGGGGCGGGGTGCGCGCTCGCGGGCGGCGACGCCGTCGGGTTCTCGTCGACGTTCATGGTCTGCGACACCGCGGGCATGAGCCCGGGCGGCGTGCGCCTCGGGACGTTCGCCGGCACGGGCGCGAACCTGCTGGTGGGCAGCACCATGACCACCACGCTGCTGGCCGCGCCGCCAAACGACCCGTGGACCTACCACTACTTGTGGGCAGCGAGCGCGACCCAGTTGTTCCTCGCGGGGAGCTACATGGCGCTCGGCGGCGCGTTCGGCACCGGCGACTTCGGGGTGTACGCGTCCACGGTGGACGCCTCGCGGGTGGCGGGCACGCGCGCGGCGCTGGTGGTGTCGGGTCTCGCCGTCGTCGGTGCGACGTTCCCGTTGTCGATCGTGCTCGCTGAGCCCATGCTCGGCGACGAGCGGTCGTCCCGGGTGCGCCGGAAGCTCGTGCTGGGGCTCGTGCCGTACCTTGGGGCCGGCGTCGGGTTGATGACGGCGACCGCAGCGCTCAATCGTGAGCTCGGACCTGGCAACGGCGCGGCCAGCGCGTTGGTGGGATACGGCCTCGGCACCCTGTATTTCGGCTATGTCCCGTTGCTGATCGCGGGCGCGCCGCCGCCATCCTCGAGCGGTCGCCCGGCGCCCGCGATGGGCAGGAGCGCGGCTTGGTTGGTGATTGGCGCAGCGTCGATCGTCGGCGCTGGCGTGCTCGGGGCTGGGGTCGGCGCGCTCGACCCGGACCCGCTCGACAACTACCTGCTCCAATAGCGGCCGTCGCGGCCAACGGCGAGAGCCGTGTTACTGCTGCGGCCGGCCAGAAGCGTCACCCATATCCCCGAAGCGTCCTTGTCCTTAGTGGAAGTCATCGCGCCGATCCTCGTGCTCCTGCTGATGATCGCCGCCAACGCGATGTACGTCGCGGCCGAGTTCTCGCTGGTCGGTGCGCGGCGGAGCCGGGTGCAGGAATCCGCTGAGGGGGGTGACGCCACGGCAGCCTCACTGCTCGTGGTGCTCAAGGATCCGGTCAAGCTGGACAGCTACGTGTCCGGCTGTCAGGTCGGCATCACGCTGACCAGCCTGATCGCGGGCGCGTTCGGGCAGGCGCGCCTCACGCCGGTGCTGGCGCCGGCGTTGGGGCCGATCGGGGGCCAGGTCGCCGCGGTCGTGGTGGTGCTGTTCCTCATCACCACGTTCCAGGTGGTGTTGGCCGAGCTGCTGCCCAAGACGGTCGCGCTTCGGTACCCGGAGGCGCTCGCCCTCGCGACGATCCGCCCGCTGCAAGTCAGCATGTGGCTGTTCCGACCGGTCATCGCGGTCCTCAACAAGGTCGCGTTCTCGCTCATGCGGCTCGCGAAGCTCGACACGCACCAGAGCCATACCCACGTTCATTCGCCGGAGGAGCTCGAGGACCTCTACCGAGAGAGCGCCGCCGGCGGCCTCATCGACGCGAGCGAGCGCGACATGCTCGCCGGCGCCCTCAACGTAGACGAGCGGTGTGTCCGCGAGATCATGACCCCGCGCAACCGGCTGGTGTTCACGCCGGGCGCCGAGTCGGTCGGAGCGGCGTTGCCTCGGCTCGCGCTCACGCCGTTCTCGCGGTTCCCGGTGACCGGCACCTCCGAAGACGACCTGCTGGGCATCGTGCACCTGCGCGCCATCTTCGAAGCCGCCGAGCGCGACCCGACGATCAAGGTCGGCACGCTGCTGCGCCCGCCGTTGGTCGTCGCCGAGATGATGACGGTCCCGGCGTTGTGGCAGGCCCTCCGCGGCGCGCAGCATCACTGCGCGATGGTCGTCAACGAGTACGGGTCCATCGCGGGGCTGGTGAGCCTGGAAGACGCGTTGGAGGAGATCTTCGGCGAGCTGCAAGACGAGTTCGACGCCGAGGAGGATCCGATCGTCGTCGCGGACGGGCGCGTGGTGGTGCAGGGCGCCGTGCTCGTCGAGCAGATCAACGCGCGGTTCGAGCTCGAGCTGCCTACGGACGCGGTCGACACGGTGAGCGGCTTGTTCTGGCACGAGCTCGGGCGCCTGCCCTCGGTCGGCGACGAGATCACCTTCGGTCCGGACCAGCCGACGCTGCGGGTCGACGCGATGGACTACCGCGCGGTCCGGCGCGCGAGCTTCGAACATCCGGGCAGCGCCGCATGATCGTCGACGTCTTCCTCCCGATCCTCGCGATCCTCCTGTTGGTGGTCGTCAACGGGTTCTTCGTGGCGGCCGAGTTCGCGGTGGTCAGCGCGCGGCGCAGCCGGCTCGAGCTGATCGCCACCGGCGGGAGCCGGTCGGCGCGCTGGTTGGTGGAGCGGTTCGCGAAGCCGGCGGGCAAAGACGCGTTCATCGCGGCGGCTCAGCTCGGCATCACCCTGGCGAGCATCGGGCTCGGCATGTACGGCGAGCCCGCGGTGGCGTCGTGGCTGTATCCGGCGTTCGAGCGCGTCGGCTTGTCGGAGGACGCCGCCCACACCGTCGGCTTCGCGGTGGCGCTGGGCGGCATCACGTTCTTGCACATCGTGTTCGGCGAGATGATCCCGAAGGCGCTCGCCCTGCAGGATCCCGAGCGCATGTCGGTGTCGGTCACCGCGGTGGTGCGCGCGTTCGGCGCCGTGATGCGCCCGTTCGTGTGGTTCTTGAACACCCTCGCCATCGGGCTGATGCGGCTGCTGGGCATCCGCGACCCCAGCAAGTCCGAGTCGTTGTACACGAGCAAGGAGCTCGCGATCCTTACGGACGAGGTCGCGGAGAGCGGGCAGCTCCAGGCCGCGCAGCGCACGCTGATCCACAATATCCTCGAGCTCGAAGACCGCACCGTAGAGCAATTGATGACGTCGCGGAGCCGCCTCGACGCGCTCGACGTCAACATGCCGCCGGACGAGCTCGGCCGGCACGTCGCGAACAACCCGCTGAGCCGGTACCCGGTCTACGAAGGCAACCTCGACCTCGTGATCGGCGTCTTGCACGTCAAGGACTACATCCGGGCGCGCGCGAAGAGGAAGCCGTGGACCCTCCGCTCGCTGATCCGCGAGCTCCCAAGCGTTTCGGCGACGACCACGGCCGACGAGCTGCTCGCCGTCTTCAAGAAGTCGCGGGTGCACGCGGCCCTGGTCGTCGACGAGTTCGGCGGCACGCTCGGGTTCGTCACGATGAACGACCTCATCGCCGAGGTGATCGACGAAGAGACCCCGGCCGACGCCGATCGAATCCGAATCCGCGAGGACGGCAGCCTCAGCTTGGACGGTGAGGTCACGATCGCGGAGCTGGAGGAGGACCACGCGCTCGCGTTGGAGCACGGCGACGTCGTGACGGTCGCGGGGGTGTTCTTGTCGCACCACGGGGTGCTGCCCGAGGTCGGCGCGACGGTGCAGCTCGGCGCCCACACCCTCACGGTGGAGGAGATGCAGGGCCTCAAGATCACCAGGTTGCGCCTCGCCAAGAGGCCGGACGCCACCAGCTAGAAATAATACCGGATGTGCCCGGAGAAGTTGACGAGGTAGGCCCCGAAGGCCGGGACCACCACCACCCCGGGGCGGTACTCCAACACGAGGTCGATCGGGACCGGGTGGAAGTTGAACTCCAAGCCCGCCACGCCGCTCGCGCCCGCCCACGCGAGGCCGTTCCCGCCGACGCCGAGCGTGCCGCCGACGCCGAGGTTCCAGCCGATCTCGACGGGCTCGGTGTCGGTGATCGTGGGCATCTCGATCAGGTAGTCGAGCCCGACGCCGAGGGAGCTCCCGCCGGCGCGCCCGAGGCCCCACGCGCCGACCACGCCCTGCAGCGCGTGGGCCTCGGCCAGCCAATACTTGCCGGACAGGCCGGACACCGCGAGGCCGCCCCCGAGCCCCAGCCCGAAGTTGCCCCCGGACCGGATCGGGTCGCCCGCGTGCGCCGCTTCGACCGCCGCCAACGAAAGGGCCACCAACACCACGAATCGGTGCGCCATCCTCACCTCCCGCGGCGTTGTACCTCGTGTCCCGGCCGCCGGCACCCTCGCGTCACCCGGCGTCATCGCCCCGCCGGTTGGCACATCATCCCTTCATCAGGATACGCGGATGGAGGAGGTCGGGTGGATCTGGATCGTGCCACGGACTTGTGCCGCGTGCTGGGCGACGCCACGAGGGTGCGCCTGCTCGCGGTCCTATCGCAGGAGGAGCTGTCCGTCGCCGAGCTCACCGAGGTGCTCCAACTCCCACAGTCGCGGGTGTCGACGCACCTCGCGCGCCTGCGGGAGGCCGAGATGGTCCGCGACCGGCGCGAGGGTGGGTCGTCGTTCTACGTGATCGACGCCGCGCGGATGCCGAGCCCGGCCACCCGCTTGTGGTCGATCCTCGCCGACACCACCGAAGACGCCGTGCTCGCCGAGGATGTCCGCCGGGCGCGCGAGCTCGTCCGCAAGCGCAACGAAGGCAGCACGTGGGCCGACTCGGTCGCCGGCAACATGGTGCGCCACTATTCGCCGGGTCGGACCTGGGAGGCCGCTGCGCGCGCCGTCGTCGGCCTGCTGCGGCTCGGGGACGTGCTCGACATCGCCTCCGGAGACGGCGCCATCGCCGAGATGATCGCCCCGCGCGCCCGCTCGGTGACGTGCCTCGACCACTCGGCGCGCGTCGTCGCGAAGGGGCAGGAGCGGCTGTCGCGGCTGGCGAACGTGCGGTTCGTACAAGGCGACATGCACCGGGTGCCGTTCGCCGACGCGTCGTTCGACGCGGTGTTGTTGATGAGCGCGTTGCCCTACGCGGACGACCCGCCGACGGTGTTCCGCGAGGCCGCGCGCCTGGTCCGCCCGGACGGCCTCGTCGTCGGGGCCACCTTGAAGACCCACCCGCACCGCGCGACCGTCGCGCGGTACAACCACGTCCACCTCGGGTTCGAGGTCGACGACGTCGCTGACATGATGCGCGCCGCCGGCCTCGTGGTCGAGGCGTGCGAAGTCACCTCGCGGGAGCGCCGGCTCCCAGGCTTCGAGGTGATCACCTTCACAGGCCGCTCGGCGGCCGGGAGCCAAGCGTGAACGAACGTCAGAAGCAGCTCGTCGCCGCGTTCGGTCGTCGGGTCCTCGTGATCGACGGCGCGATGGGCACCATGATCCAGCGCTATCGGCTCGTCGAGGCGGATTACCGCGGCGAACGCTTCGCGGATCACGGCAAGGACGTGCGCGGGAACAACGATCTGCTCAACCTCACGCGCCCCGACGTCGTGCTCGACGTGCACCGCGCCTACGTGGCCGCGGGCGCCGACGTGATCGAGACGAACACGTTCGGCAGCACCACGATCGCGCTCGCCGACTACGCGATGGAGCACCTCGCGTACGAGATGAACCGCGAGGGCGCGCGCCTCGCCCGCCAGGCCGCCGACGAGGGGGAGGCCGCCGACGGTCGCGTGCGGTGGGTCGCGGGCGCGCTCGGGCCCACGAACCGCACCGCGTCGATCTCCCCGGACGTGAACAACCCTGCGCACCGCAACGTGACCTGGTCGGAGCTCGTCGCCGCGTACCGTGAGCAGGCGGCCGGCCTGCTCGACGGCGGGTCCGACGTGCTGCTGGTCGAGACCATCTTCGACACGCTGAACGCAAAAGCTGCGTTGTACGCCATCCGTACGCTGCTCGACGAGCGCGGCGACGACACGCCGATCGGCATCTCGGGCACCATCACCGACGCGAGCGGGCGCACGCTGTCCGGGCAGGTCACCGAGGCGTTCTGGCTGTCGGTCATGCACGCGCGCCCGTTGTTCGTCGGCCTCAACTGCGCGCTCGGGGCGCAGGAGCTGCGGCCGTACCTCGCAGAGCTGTCGCGCATCGCGAACACGTACGTGCACGCGTACCCGAACGCCGGCTTGCCGAACGACATGGCGGAGTACGACCAGACCCCGTCGATGATGTCGTCGTTCATCCGTGAGTTCGCGGAGAGCGGGCTCGTCAACATGGTCGGTGGTTGCTGTGGCACCACCCCGCCGCACATCCAGGCGATCCGCAACGCCGTCGACGGCGTGCGCCCCCGCGCCATCCCCGAGGTGCCCAAGCGCACCCGGCTGTCGGGCCTCGAGCCCGTCGCGATCGGCCCGGACAGCTTGTTCGTCAACATCGGCGAGCGCACGAACGTGACGGGTTCGGCCCGGTTCCGCAAGCTGATCGCCAACGACGACTACGAGACCGCGCTGCGGGTGGCCCGTCAGCAGGTCGAGAGCGGCGCGCAGCTCATCGACATCAACATGGACGAGGGCCTGCTCGACTCGGAGGCGGCGATGGAGCGCTTCGTGCGCTTGATCGCGTCGGAGCCCGACATCTCGAAGGTGCCGCTCGTCATCGACAGCTCGAAGTGGTCGGTCATCGTCAAGGGGCTCGAGAACACGCAGGGGCGCGCCCTCGTCAACTCGATCTCGCTCAAGGAGGGGGAGGAGGCCTTCTTGCGCCAGGCGCGCGAGGTCAAGCGCTTCGGCGCGGCCGTGATCGTGATGGCGTTCGACGAGCAGGGCCAGGCCGACACCGCGGATCGGAAGGTGGAGATCTGCACACGCGCGTACCACCTGCTCATCGAGCAAGCGGGGTTCGAGCCCGAGGAGATCGTCTTCGATCCGAACATCTTCGCGGTCGCGACCGGCATCGAGGAGCACGCGGGGTACGGGGTCGCGTTCCTCGACGCCTGTCGGCGCATCAAGGCGACGTTGCCGGGCTGCAAGGTCTCTGGGGGGGTCAGCAACCTGTCGTTCAGCTTCCGAGGCAACGAGCCGATCCGGGAGGCGATGCACGCGGTGTTCTTGTACCACGCGGTGCAGGCCGGCATGGACATGGGCATCGTCAACGCTGGGGCGCTCCCCCCCTACGACGACATCCCGCTCGATCTCCGCGAGCGCATCGAAGACGTCGTGCTGAACCGCCGCCCCGACGCGACCGAGCGGCTGCTCGAGGTCGCCGCCGAGGCCAAGGGCAACAAGAAGGCCGCCGCCGACACCCTCGCCTGGCGCTCGGGCACGTTCCACGAGCGGCTCACCCACGCGTTGGTCCACGGCATCGCCGACTTCGTCGAGGCCGACACCGAAGAGGCCCGCGTGGCGCTCGGGCGGCCGGTGTCCGTCATCGAGGGGCCGCTGATGGACGGCATGAGCGTGGTCGGCGACCTGTTCGGGGCCGGCCGGATGTTCTTGCCGCAGGTGGTCAAGTCCGCGCGCGTCATGAAGAAGGCGGTCGCGTGGCTGGTGCCGTTCCTCGAGGCCGAGAAGACGGCGGACACGCGTCCGAAGGGTCGGATCGTCATGGCGACCGTCAAGGGTGACGTGCACGACATCGGCAAGAACATCGTCGGCGTCGTATTGCAGTGCAACGGGTACGAGGTCATCGACCTCGGCGTGATGGTGCCGGCCGCGAAGATCCTGGACACCGCGCACAGCGTCGGCGCCGACCTGATCGGCCTGTCGGGGCTGATCACCCCGTCCCTCGACGAGATGGTGTACGTGGCGACGGAGATGGCGCGTCGAGGCATGGCCACCCCCCTGCTCATCGGGGGCGCGACGACGTCGCGGGCACACACGGCGCTCAAGATCGCGCCCGCGACGCCACACCCGGTGGTGTACGTGCAGGACGCGAGCCGCGCGGTGGGCGTGGTGGGCGCGTTGTTGTCGGACAACAAGCGCGACGAGCTGCTCGCCGAGCTGTCGGTGGACTACGCGCGCATCCGGGAGCGGCGGGCGGCGGGGGTCAAGGTGGACTACCGCGACCTCGAGGCCGCGCGCGCGAACGCCCCGGAGGTCGACTTCGCGCTCACGCCGCCCGCGCCGTCGTTCCTCGGGCTGCGCACGATCGAGGGGTACCCCCTGGAGCAGCTCGTCGATCGTATCGACTGGTCGCCGTTCTTCTGGGCGTGGGAGCTCCGGGGCAGCTACCCGCGGCTGCTCGAGGACCCGAAGGTCGGCGAGGCCGCCACCAAGCTGTTCGCGGACGCGCGGGCGCTCCTCGATCGCATCGTGCGGGACAAGCTGCTGCGCGCCGACGCGGTCGTCGGGTTCTGGCGCGCGGCGTCCGACGGTGACGACGTGTTGATCTACCCCGAGGGTCGTGATCCCGTTCGGCTGCCGATGCTGCGCCAGCAGCACGCGAAGGAGCGCGAGCCGAACCGGTGCCTCGCCGACCTCGTGGCGCCGCGCGGTGGCCCGGTCGACCACCTCGGCGCGTTCGCGGTGACCGCCGGCGTCGGGCTGGAGGCGCTCGTGGCCGAGTTTGAGTCGGATCACGACGACTACCACGCGATCATGGCGAAGGCGCTGGCGGATCGGCTCGCCGAGGCGTTCGCGGAGCGGCTGCACGAAGACGTCCGGAAGGGCCTGTGGGGGTACGCGCCGGACGAGGCGCTCGACACCGCCGCGTTGGTGTCGGAGAAGTACCAGGGTATTCGCCCGGCCCCGGGCTACCCGGCGTGCCCGGACCACCACCTCAAGAAGGTGTTGTTCCGTGAGCTGGAGGTGGAGGCGCGCACCCCCATCCGGCTGACGGAGGGGTACGCGATGACCCCGGCAGCGGCGGTGTGTGGCCTGTACTTCGGCCACCCGGCGGCGCGGTACTTCGGGGTGGGCACCATCCACGAAGACCAGGTCAACGACTACGCCGCGCGGCTGGGATTGCCGCTCGACGAGGTCAAGCGCCTGCTTGGCCCGTCGCTCGCCGACTGATCGGCCCGGTTGGTTCGGCTCGCCGTCGTCCAGCAGCTGGAACTCGAAGTCCGGGTCGACCCCGATGAACAGGCCTTCGGGGGCGACCGGTCGGGGCACGGACATCCGCATCCGCGGCGCCTCTTTGGGGCCGGCGGGTCCGTTCGGGTATTCGATCGGCGCTCGGATCTCGACGACCATGCCGGCTTGCTTCGGGTATTCGATCGGCGCTCGGATCTCGACGACCATGCCGGCTTGCTCGGCGATGACCTGGATGCACGGGCGTGGCGGCGTGTCGCCCGGTCGCATGATCGTGATCGTGGCGTAGGGTCTTCGGGGACCCTCAGCGCTGGCTGAGCGTCGACCGCAGCAACCCGCCAGCGTGGGATCCCGCCGCCGCGACCGCGATCTGCTCGATAAGGTCGTTCGGCGGCGTGGCGCCGGACTCCACGGCTTCGAGGATCCGGATCGCCGACGCGCCGAGCGCGCCACCGTGCGTGATCAGCCACGCGACCGCCTTCTGGACCGTGCGCTTACGCAGGCCGCGCGTGCGCGTGTGCCCGCCGAGCACCAACACCACGAGCGCCGCCGCGGTGGACGCCGCGTCGCCGATCGACCCGTCCGCGCCCTGCGCGCGCGCCAGCGCCCCCGCTCCGTCGGTGGGCGCGACCGGGCTGTCCGCGAGCCCCAACACCGCCTCGGCCTCCATCGGCGCGCTCGGCGCCGCGAACGCGTCGATGTCGTCCGCAGCGGCCCGCTTGCGGCTCGGGGCGAGCCGGTCGACGACCGCGCTCACGATCGAGCGCGCGCTGCGCGCGGAAGGTGGGGGGGGGGCCATGGAGGCCTTGGGCGCGGGCGCCGGGCGCGCGGCGGGGGGCGGGCCGAGGGGCACCGCGCCGGCCATCATCGGCGCCGCGCCCCCGGGCGCGCCAGCGCCAGCGCCCATCATGTCCCACGCGCGCGGGGCCTCCGCCGGCTGCTCGACGTGGACCAGCTCTCCCTCCACCACCCGCGACCGCTCGACCGCGATGAGCGCCGAGAACCGCGACAACACGCGGTGCTCCAGGCTCACGCGCAGGATCTCCGGCCGCAGCGCCTCCTCCTCGAACGGTCGCAGCACGAGGCGGTCCTCCAACGCCGCGATCCGCTGGCGGCCCCACAGCGCACCGACCGGGAACGACACCACCTCGGGGGTCGCCTCGACGACGAACCCGCTCGGGGCGCCCGCCACCAGGCGCACCGGGCCGGCGCCTTCGATGAGGACGAGCCCAGGGCGGCCCGCGAAGACGTCGATGGGTTGCAGCCCCGCCGCGCGGGTGGCACCCTCGGCGGGCCGGAGATCGGTGACGAGCGGGCTGCCGAACCGGGCCTCGAGCCGCGCGACGACCGCCTCGATGTCGTCGTCGGGGGTCGCGAGGTCACAGGTGCCTCCCCCCACCCGGGCGAGGCGCTGCAGCAGCGACGCGTTCACCGCGGTGTCGATGCCGAGCGTGAACAAGCGCGCGGCGCCGCGGCGGTTCGCGACCGCAGCGGTGAGCTCCTGCTCGTTCCAGGCCTGACCGTCTGTGATGAACAACACGGTGCGCAGGCGACCCGGCTCGGCCTCTCCTTCGAGGCCCGCTTGGAGGGCGGGCAACATCTCGGTCCCGCCGCGCGCCGCCAGCTTGTGCACCCACCGGTCGGCGTCGGCGAGCGCGCGGTCGTCGTACGGCACGAACGCGCCGCCTCGGAACCGCTCCAGACGGTCGTCGAACGCGATCAGCTTGAAGCGGTCGCCCTGCACGAGGCCATGCAGCGCGGTCGTGAGCGCGGCCTTCGCGGCGACGAGCTTGGTCCCGCCCATCGACCCCGAGATGTCGACGAGGAACACCGCGTCGCGCGGGAGCGCCGCGGGCGGCGCGAGCGGCGGCGCGACCTGCACCGCGGTGAACGCGCCGTCGGTCCACGCCCGCGTGGTCCACGCGTCGGAGGCCCCTGGCGTGATCGCGAGGATGAAGTCGGCGTCGAGCGTGGCCTTCCCGCTCGGCGCCACCCGGAGGGACTCCGCCCCGACGCCCATCCGCACGGCGTGCAGGCTGCTCTCGACGCTGGCGACGGGGCCGCGCACCTCGACCTCGAGGTCCAGCCGCGTGCCGCCGTCGAGGCGCAGCGGGGGCTGCAACCGCGACGCGTCGGGCACGCGGTCGGTGTCGGGCTGCGCGGCGCCGTCGGCGTGGCCGGTGGGCTGCCCCGGCAGGTAGCGCGGCGCGATCGTGGTCGGGAACCGCCAGCGCCAGGACCCGTCGACGGACTCCAGCGCCTCGACGAGCACCAGGCGGACCGTCACCGCTTCGCCGGGCGGCAAGCGCGTGACCCGCACGACGTGCACGTCGGCCCGCTCGGCGGTGACCAACGCGGCGCGGTGGCCCGCGGCGCGCGCGGCCTCGAAGGCAGCGGTGGCGGCTTGCTTCTCGCGGAGGTCCGCCCTGACGGTCACCTCCCCACACCGCAGCTCGAGGTCGATCACCGCGCCGTCGGGCGGCAGCGGGAACCGGTACACGGCCTCGAGCGGCGACGCGAGCGGGTTGTGGAACCGCTGCGCGACGACCGTGTGCGCGAACCCGCCGACGATGGTGGTGCGCACGTGCACCTCCTCCAACGGCAGCGGGCGCTCGGCCGCCTCCACCAGCGCGACGAGGCCGCCGAGGCCCCGCGGATCACGATCGGGGCACGGGAGCGTGGGGGGGATCGGGACGATCATGGGGTGGACTCCTGCGGGTGAAGGGTTCGGTACAAGGCGGTGATCACCGCGTCGGGGTCGGCGCACTGGGACGGGTCGATCGTCACGATGACACCGGGGGCGAGCGCGACTGCGCGCAGGGCCCGCGGCTCGGGGCGGGGCGCCGGCGCGGGGGCGGCCTGGCCGAGCGCGTCGGCCACGGCGGCGGCGAGCTGCGCGTCGGTCGCGCCGCTGAGCGCGCGTTGTACCTGGCTCAGCGACAGGCCCTGCGCTTGGAGCGCGCGCACGCAGATGAGCTGGTGCAGGTGGCGTACGCCGTAGATGGCCGTCCGACCGTCGTAGCGGAGCGGGCGGTCGAGCAGGCCGATCGTCTGGTAGTAGCGGACGGAGCGCGCGTCGAGCCCGTCGGACACGCGGCCGTCCCCGATCGGGGGCAGCGCGGCGATCTGCGCCGTCGCGGCTTCGACCAGCGCGGTCAGGGTCCAGGTGGTGGTGGTGTCGGCGTCGCTCATGCCGACACTGTTAATATGACAGTGAATGGTGTCAACAAATAATTGAAGCCGCAGCGATGCAACTGCGAGCGCCCCGGGCAGGAAGACGGGACGCTACACACGGGGGTAGTGCGGGCGGAAAGCCCGCGGCCCGGCGGGCTGAAAGCCCGCGCTCCGAATTCGGAGCTCGCCGGGAGCGGCCGCTGGAGAATTTCGAAGCGCTGAGCTTGCTGCGATCCGCACCGATGGATATCGTCAGGTGGGCGTTGCGTGGCAGCGTCCGAGGGGCGGTAGCGTCGGGAGGCCGCCCCCTCAGGTTCCCCGACTGCGAGTTGACGATGAACCAAAAGCGCACCGCCATTGCCGGCTCTCGCTGCACGGGTCTCGTCACGCTCGTCGTCGCGCGGCCGTATCACCGCTAGCCCGCTCGGGGCGTCGGTCCTACGGAATTTGCGCGTCGTGAGGGTTGAACCCTGCGGCTGAGCCGCGCGTGCGCCTCGCAGCGACCTGCTGCGTTCGCCGTTCGCGGCTGTGAAGCTCACGCGGCCTCGGTGGTCGTCGTGGTTTGTCGGTGTTCGGGCTGAACCAGCCTGTAACGCCGGTGGTTGGACGTGGTCTCGTTTTGCATCCCCCGACGGGGGTGGATGGTGTGGTATGTCTGCAGTAATTGCAGTACCAGAGGCGGATTCGAGGCTGGGGTGGGGCGCCGTGCTCACCTTGGCGTGGCCGATCATGGTGTCGATGGCGTCGCTCAACGCGTTGGCGCTGGTCGACTCGGTGGTTGTGGGGCAGCTCGGCACCGCGCCGCTCGCGGGCGTCGGCATCGCGATGCCGGCGACCTACCTCGCGCTCGCCGTCGGGGTCGGCCTCGCGGACGGGGTGCGGGTCGTGACGAGCCAGCGCGTCGGCGCCGGCGACGCGGCCGCGGTGGCGCGCTTGGGCGTGATCGCGGTGGTCGTGTCGGTGCTCGCCGGCTTGCCTGGGCTGCTGTTGTCGCCGTGGAGCGGCGCGCTGCTGCAGGTGTTCGGGGCGACCGCGGAGGTGGCCGACGCGGGCTCGGCGTACCTGTTCTGGCGGGTCGCCGGCGCCCCGTGCGCGCTGGCGCTGCTGGCAGTCGGGGCGTTGGCGCAAGGCCGCGGCGACACCCGCGCGCACATGGTGGGCAACCTCGTCGCCAACCTCGTGAACCTCGTGCTGACCCCGCTGATGGCCCTCGGCTTCGCCGGGTGGGCAGGGTGGGGGGTGGCCGGGGCGGCGATCGCGACGGTGATCGGACAGGCCGCGGGGGTTGTCGTGCTGTTGTGGCGTCAGCGGGCGGTGATCGCGCGCGTGTTGCCCGATCGTGCGCTGCTCGCCGAGGTCTGGCGGGTGGGGTGGCCCCTCGGGGCGCACCACCTCGTCGAGATCGCGTCGTGGACGGTGTTCGTGGCCTTGCTGGCGCGCGCCGGTCAGGCGGACCTGGCGGCCCACGTGCTCGTGGTGCGCATCGTGATGTTGAGCTTCCTCCCTGGGCTCGCGGTGGCGCAAGCGACCTCGGTGCTCGTGGGGCAGGCGGTCGGGGCGCGTCGCTCGGACCGCGCGCTCGAGGCGGTGCGCTCCGGCATGGGGCTCGCGGTGACGATCATGCTCGTGGGCGGGATCGTCATCGCGGTGGCGCCCGGCCCGCTGCTCGGCATCTTCGCGCCGGAGCCCGACGTCGTCGTGGTCGCGCGCCAGCTCTTGTGGGTGGGCGCCGCGTTCCAGGTGATCGACGCGATCGCGACGGTGGCGTTGTGCGCGCTGGCCGGCGCCGGCGACACCCGGGCGAACTTCCTGATCGGCGTAGGGGCGTCCTGGGCCGTGAAGGTGCCGCTCGCGGCGGTGCTGGTGATCCACCTCGATCTCGGTGCTTTGGGGGCCTGGCTGGGGCTCACGGGGGAGATCGCGGTGGTGGCGGCGCTCGGGCTGTGGCGCATGGCGTCGGGTGGGTGGCTCCGCGCGGCTGAGCGGACGGCTGCGAGCGTTTAGCGTTTGGCGCTGCAGTACCGGCGGTGGTTCGAGCCGCACCCACAGTCGGGCGACGCCAGAGCGTCTGCTGCGCGTCCGCGTGTCAGCGCGCGCGACCTCGCCGGTCGGGTCGCGAGACGCAGCGCCTTCGGGAACGCCGGGCGCAAGAGTGGGATCAGATGGACGTCGCGGCGTTGTCCGAGAGCAGCGGCCTCGGCATCGCGTCGAGCGGCTCCGGGCGAGGTTGAGCGCGCGGTAGTCCTTGAACAAGCGGTCAGCAGTCAGCGGTCAGCCCGGTTAAAGCCATGCATCGCTCAGCGACAGTCGACCGGGTTGTTCGCGTTCAGGTGAAGGTCGGTTGGGTCACTATCGCGCCATTGTCGAGCTGATGGCTGATGGCTGATGGCTGACGGCTCGGCACTGCGCTTGTTTTGGGGTAGTACTGCGGGTCAGAGGAGGGCCAACTGCGCGCGACACTCGGCGTAATCGGGTTGGTGGGCGGGTTGGTCGGGTGCGACCGGTACGACCACGCGGGCGGGCAACTCGACGGCGGGTCGCAGCGCGGCCTGATCCGGGTGGAGCTCGAAGAAGGGGACTACGAGCTGGTGCTCGCCGTCACGGGCGTGCCCGTAGGGGACCACACATGGAGGGCGAAGGTCTCCGGCGAGCTGGTCGGGGACCGGGGCCGCCAGCAGTTCTCGGGCAGCCCCAAGCGGTACCTGGACCGGCAGACCGACGGCGACGGAGTCACCTATTGGTCCGACCTCGTCATTCATCGGTTCACCGTGGATGAGGCCGGTTTCTGGCGCGTCGACGTGAACGCGTGCGACCTCGAGTTGCCGGATGGTGCGATCGCGATCCTGCGGGTCGATCGGGGCTCCCTGGTCGGAGGCGTGCCGATGCCCGTCTTCGTTGGCGTCGGTATGGTGGTCGCGGTCGGCGTTACCGTGTTGCGGAGGTCCGGCCAGGGCTACAGTTCGAGTCGGGGCGGCAGCGTCTCGATCTTCTTCGGAGGGGACAGCTCGTGCGGCGGCGGCGGCTGCGGTGGAGGGTGTGGTGGTTGTTCATGAAGGCGCGATCTCCAAGGCGGTGGACGCGGCGGTTCGTGCGCTCGGGCAGCGCCTCGCGGGGGACCCGGCCGTCGGGCTGGTCGGCGTGGCGCTGTACGGCAGCGCGGCGCGCGGAGAGTGGGTGCCCGGCATCAGCGACACCAACGTGCTGATCGTGCCCGGTCGGGGCGATGAGCCCGCGCTGGGCGCGATCGCTGCCGCGCTCGCCGCTGCGCCGCTGTCGGCGCGGGTCACGCCGTTCGTGTTGCCTGCCGAAGAGCTCCAGCAGTCGGCAGACACCTTTTGTGTCAAGCTCGACGACATCCAGCGCCACCACGTGCTGGTCGCCGGCCGTGACCCCTTGGCTGGCCTCGTCATCGACCCGACGCACCTGCGCTTCTTGGTCGAGTTCAGTCTGCGCGACGCCGCGCTGCGCCTGCGGTTGTTGCGGCTTCGTGCCGCGGAGATCGACGAGCGGCTGATGGTGCGCCTCGTGGTCGGCACGCTCACGCCGCTGCGTTGCCTGTGTCGCCTGCTCGGCGCCGCCGTGCCCACCGCGACCTCGGCGTTCTTCGACGTGATCCCGGGGGTGCTGGGCCTCGATCCTGCGCCCCTCCGCGCGCTGTGGACCACGTCGCACCGCGGGATCGGCCACGCGCGCCCGGAGCGCGAGGCGTTGGCGCGTGAGCTGGCGGAGTTCTTCAAGGCCGCTGTCCAAACGGTCGATCGCCTTGGCTGACGACCTGGAGGCGCTGCGCTCCTGGATGCCTCGGGGCGCTGGGCTCGGGCTGCGCACCGAGCTCATGGACGACGTCCGCGCGCGCCCGGAAGGCCTCGACTTCGTGGAGGTGTTGGCGGACCGCTGGTTGCACAACCCCAAGCGCGCGGCCGCCGCCCTGGCGCCGATCCTGGAGCGGCTGGCGGTGATCGTACATGGCGTCGGGTTGTCGATCGCGAGCCCCGACGGCCCGTCGCCAGTGTATGTCGACGCGGTGGCGCGCTTGCTCGACGCGCTCGGCGTCGACGTCTACAGCGAGCACCTGTCGTTCACCCGCGCCGGTGCGGGCTCGGTGGGGCAGTTCTTGCCTCCGCCCTTCACCGAGCAGGCCGCCGACGTCGTGATCACCAACCTCGCGCGGGTGCGGGCGGTGCTGGGGCGCCCGGTCGTGCTCGAGAACGTCGCCTACGTGCTCGGCCACCCGGACGCGGGCCTCGGGGAGCCCGCGTTCTTGCGGCGGGTGCTCGAAGGGGCAGGCACCGGGCTGCTGCTCGACCTGCACAACCTCGCGGTGAACGCGGCGAACCTCGGGTTCGATCCGGTCGCTTGGTTGGAAGCGGCGCCGCTCGAGCGGGTCGTCTCATTGCATGCCGCGGGCGGGCACCGGAGGGGCGCGTTCTACGTCGACGGGCACGGCGCGCCGACCCCGCCGGTGGTGTTCGGGTTGCTCGGGTGGCTTCGGGCGCGTGGGTGCGCCCCCCCGGTCGTGCTCGAGCGCGACCACGCGTTGCCGTCGTATGACGAGCTGGTGGCGGAAGTAGCAGCGTTACGCGCTGGTGCGCCTGGGCCGGTGCGCCTTGACGGGCTCGGTGCTCCAGCGTTGCCCGCTCCCCCCGCCCCCCCCCTGCTCGCCGACGTCGCGCCGCGTATGGTCGATTGGCTCAACGGCGGCCCGGTGGGGCCGGACGACGACGCGGGTCGGTGGATCGGGTCGTTCCCCGACGCCCACGCAGAGACGTTTCGGGCGGTGCTCCGGTCCAAGCGGACCGATCGCATCCACGCCCCGGCAGTCCTGCGGGCGCTGGGGCCTGACCGTGCGTCGTGCCTGGAGGCGTGGTTCGCCGCCGAGCCTGTCGCGAACGAGGACCACGGTCGCGAGACGCTCGGCTTCTTGGCCCTGGTCGCCGCGCGGACCGACCTGCCGCCCGCGGTCGTGGACCTCGCTCGCTACGAGCACGCCCGCGCTGCGCTCATCAGCGAGCGGTGGCGTTGGTGGTGGCCCCAGCGGCGTGAGATCTGGCTGAGTCACCCGCCTGAGGGCCTCGAAGCGGCCGCGTTGGGAGGGCCGTTGCCAGAGGCGCTGCCGGCGCCGGTCCGGGTGACGCTCACGCGGCGGCGCCGGGACGTCTGGGTGGGCGCCCCGCACGCGTGACGCGCGCACCGCGTCGGTCCCCTCGGTACCGCAGCGGGTACGGACTGCGACGATGCGGATCCTGACGTGTTTCCAAGGGCAACGGAGGGCTGCGAGCGTTTAGCATTTAGCCCTTCGCTCTTAGCTCTTCGCCCGGACCAAGGGCTGACGGCCAACGCCCGAGGGCTACCACGAGTACGGCACGCAGACCGACGACGTGCCGCCCCACGGGTAGTCGTCCACGGTCTGCGCGTCGGTGCCGGGTACCGACGCGCAGTACGCGTTGTACGCCGTGACCTGCCCGAGGCACACCCCGCCCGCGACGTCGGAGCACGCGAGCGGCGACGTGCCGTCGCGGTCGATGCAGCGCAGCACGTCGTCGCACGGCAACATGCACACCCCCGAGGTGGCCGGCAGCGACGGGTCCCCTGTGGGCTCGCACCAGCTCAGGTACTCGACCTGCCAGCAGGTGTCGTCGGTGGTGTCGCACGCCTCACCCATCCACGGGAAGTCGTACGGCGTGCCGGCGTTGAGGTCGGGGAACGCCGACGCGTCGTCCAGCGACGTGAACCGATACCCGCGGTCCTTCAGCTCGACGATGAGGTACTCGAGGGTGTCGGCGGTGAACTGGTGGATGTCGTGCAGCAGGACGACGCCGCCGTCGTAGCGCTCGACCTGCTCGATCACCCAGCCTTCGTAGTCGCGGGCGTACTCGGGGGGGATGCGCCAGTAGTCGCCGGGGTCGCACACGCCGCCGCCCGACGCGTAGCACCAGTCGCCGGTGTCGATGTGCCAGCCCGCGACGCGGTAGCCGTGATCGCGCACGGTCTCGGCGGTGTCGCAGGTGGAGCTGCCGTACGGGAACCGGAAGAAGCGGGGCGACGCGCCGAGGTCCTCCAGCAGCGCCTGGGTGTCTTCGATCTCGGCCAGCACCTCGGCGTCCGACAGCGTGGCCATGTCGTCGTGGGTCCACGAGTGGTTCGCGACGTCGAACAACGGGTCCGCGACCATCTCGTCGATCAGCGGCCACGCGTCGGGGTCGGCGGCCATGTTGCCGAGCACGAAGAACGTGGCGGGCACGTCGTGGTCGCGGAGCACGTCGAGCACGTCGGGGGTCACGCTGGGCGACGGGCCGTCGTCGAAGGTCAGCGCGACCCACCCGCCCAGCGGCGCCCGGTCGGCGGGGTCCATGCCCGAGCAGCCGGGCGTGCGCACCGCTGAGGTGCCGCTGTCGTCGAGCACCTCGCAGCCGAGGCCGAGGTAGTACCCGACGTCGTCGCCCCAGGTCCAGCACGCCCCGGTGTCGTCTTCCAGGTAGTAGGTGAGGGGGTCGGACTCCCAGAACAGCGTGGTGGCGGACTCGACGACCTCGCCGATCGTCTCGACCTCGTCGAGGTGCAAGGAGTCGCCGTCTAGCTCGTGGCAGTAGAACCAGCTCGCCGTGCCGAGGTAGCAGTCTTCGCCGTACCACCCGTAGATGCCGGCTCGTGTCTCGGCCATGCCGAACCGCCACCCGGTGCGACCGAGGGTGTCGTGCACCGTGACGTCGACGGACGCGTTCGGCTGGCTTCCCGACCACACCACGTCGACGACCAGCGCCGGGGTCGGCTCGGTGTCGGTGTCGGCGTCCGAATCGGCGTCGGCGTCCGAATCGGCGTCGGCGTCGGTGTCCGAATCGGCGTCGGTGTCCGAATCGGCGTCGGCGTCGGTGTCCGAGGGGGGCGTCGTCGGGCCGCGCGCCGCGGTCTCGTCATCCTTCCCGCACGCGAACAACCCGAGCAAGGCGATCCACCTCACGCACCACCCCCACCGCCGCGGATAACCGGGCGGTCAGGTCTCGCGAGCGGGCTCGGGCACGCCGAGCAGCAGCAGCGCCGCCGCGATCGCGCCGGCGACGCCGAGCCACGCGTTCGAGGTGTAGCCGTACCTTACGTACGCCGGCCCTGCGACCGCGGCGCCCACCGCGAAGCCGGCTTGCCCGGTCGCCATCGTGAGGCTCATCAACGAGCCGCGCCGCCGCGCGTCGACCAGGGCGGTCATCCACGCGTTGAGCGGCCCCACCCGAGCGCCCACGAGCGCCATCGTGACGAAGACGACCGGATAGACGTACATCATCGAGGTGAGCTGCGGCACGATGATCATCATGACGCCGAGGCCGACGCTGCCGACGATGACCAGCCCCTTGCGGCCGATGCTGTCGGACAACCGGCCCGCGACCGGCCCCATGATCGCGTTGGCGAGCCCGCCGACCAGAAACATGAACGCGATCTCGTGGCTGGTCGCCGCGAGCTCGTCTTCGAGCCACTTCGGCTGGTACACGATGAAGGTGGAGACGGACCACATCATCGCGGTCGACGCGAGCGAGACGGCGATGATCGAGGGGGTGCGCAGGAGCTCGGCGTACCCGCGCAGCGCGGTCCCGACGTCGAGCTTGCCTTCGTTGGCGACCGGCGAGGCGGGCAGGACGAACCAGGTCCCGAGGGTGGCGGGGATCATCAGGAGCCCGAACGCCACGAACGGGGCGCGGTAGTCGAGCGCGTCCGACAACATCGTGCCGGCGGGGATGCCCGCGATCTGCCCGAACGCCATGCCGCTCATGACGAGCCCGAGCGCGCGGCCGCGCTGCTGGTACGGGATGACGTCGCCTACGTAGGCCACGGTCGCGCCCGACAAGATGCCGCTCGCGGCCCCGGCGAGCACCCGCAGGGTGAGCAAGGTGGCGTAGTCCCGGGCGAACGCGGTCGCGAGCAGCGCGACCGCCATCCACGCGGTGCCGATCCGGAGGACGAGCCGCCGCCCGTAGCGGTCGGAGACGGGCCCCGCGACGACCGCGAACCCGGCGACCGCCATCGCGTACCCGGTGACGAGCGTGCCCAGCACGTCGCTCGGTACGTCGAGCGCTTCGCCGATGCGCGGCAGGATCGGAGCCACGACGAGAAATTGGCTTGCGAGCGTGAACATCACCAGCCACAAGGCCAGGATGACAGGACCGGTGCGGATCGGAGGCGTGCTCACCGCCGCTCCCTACGTCGGCGGCGGCGTCCGTGCTCGTCTGCTTGTGTTATCAGCGACCTCCTTGGGAGGGGCGCATGCTCGGAACGTCGGTCGTCGCTTGGTTGTCGCTGGTAGCCCCATCGGCGCGGGCTGGCGGCTACATGTACGCGGACTCCGGGATCGTCGCCAGCGGCCGTGGCGGCGCGGTGGTCGCCGGCGCCGACGACCAGTTCGCCCAGTACTACAACCCGGCGGCGCTCGTCCGAATGGACCGTCCTACCCTGAACCTCGGGTTGTCGGGCGTCACGCAGAACGTCACGTTCACCGCGGTCGACGAAGCGGGAGTGGCGCAGGCGCCGGTCTCGAACGAAGCGCCGCCGTTCGCGGTGCCCCAGCTCGGGTTCGCGTCGCCGATCGTGCCGGGCAAGGTCGCGTTCGCGTTCGGGTTCACGTCGCCGTTCGCGCCCGGGTTCACCTACGATCCCGACGGCGCGCAGCGGTACTCGATGATCGACACCCTGATCTGGAACTTCCAGATCGGCCCGTCCATCGCGGTGCGCCCGATCGAGCAGATCGCGATCGGGGCGTCGTTCCAGTGGCAGGTCCTGCGCGTCGAGGAGCTGCTCAAGGTCACCACGTCGGGCTCGACAGACCCCGGCGGCGACGTGCTCGTCGAGGCGAAGGTCAACGACCTGTTCACCCCGTCGTTCAACGCCGGCGTGCTCGTCGAGCCGGTCGGTGAGGTGCTCGCGATCGGGCTGTCGGTGCAGCCTCCGGTCAAGTTCGTCGCGCGCGGGTCCGGCACGCTCGACTTCACCGGCAACGGCCTCGAGAACATCCTCGATCAGGCCGTCTGGGTCGATGACGACGTCGGCCTCGAGATCTCGTTGCCGCTCGTGCTGCGCGGCGGCGTGTCGGTGCGCCCGACCAACGAGCTCGAGCTCGAGGTCGACGTGGTGCACGAGGGCTGGAAGTCGCTCAAGGACCTCAAGGTCACCGACATCAACATCACGGTCACCGGCGAGGCGCTCGGGCTCGAGCAGCCGGTCGACGAGACGTTGTCGTTGCCGGCCGGGTTCCAGTCCACCCCGTCGGTGCGGTTCGGCGCCGAGTACGACGTCGCGGAGCCGGTCGCGGTGCGGGCCGGTGGCTTCTGGGAGTCGGCGTCGCTGCGGCCGCAGCAGGTGTCGGTCACGCAGACTCTGCTGGCTGGCTTTCTGGAGCAGGGGTCTATCGCCGATTTTGAGATCGACGTGCTGCGGAAAGATGGCAGCCTCCTGCCGGTCATCGGCGGCG
>CAIUDO010000041.1 GCA_903897935.1 uncultured Pseudomonadota bacterium | reverse complement strand
GGGCCCAGCCCGCCTGCCGCCGATGACGCGACGGCGCCGAGCCACCAACGGGTCGCTCACGCATCTGCCGCAATCGAGCCCGCGGCGTGTACCGGGCCTTGGCCCTCGCCCTCGCCCTATGCGCAACGGGCTGCTAGCGGCCACGCTTCACCGCTGAGCGACTCCCCGCCTTCAACGGCGACTACGCCCTCCGTCGACACCGGAGTCCCACGGACCGTGCACCAGTAGGCTCCGAACGTGTCGTCGAACCACGCCACATAGAACCCGTCGTCGCCGGCGGCCAAGGCCGGGGCCACCGAGCTGTGGTTGTCGGCGACGATCTCGATCACCCGGCCGGTCGCGCCGAGGCTCGAGTCGAGCGTCAGCGCCTCGATGTCGTCGTCGTCGCCCCACGCGCTCCACGCGGCCAGGTAGCGGTCGGTGCTCCAGGCCAGCCGCGCGTTCACGGGCGCGCCAAGGCTCGAAGGCGGCCGGTAGACGGTCGTGGGGGCCGCGGGAGTGCCCAGGGCGGAGACGGTCGTGCCGTCCAAGACAAAGCTCCCCGACACGGCGTCGACGGCCTGCCAGAGGATCGCCCAGCTGTCCCCATCGCTCGCGACGTCCCACAGCGCCTCGTCCTGGTTCTCCGCGTCGGCCAGGAGGATCGCGGCGGCGTCCATCACCACGCCGCTGGTGTCCACGCGGCGCCCGTAGACGCCCTGGCTCCAGTAGGAGGCCGTCGCTGCATCTGCCTCGTAGGCTACGAACCAGGCGTCGCCGCCCCAGGCCGCGCGCGGGGTCGACTCCGACCAAGGGCCGCTCGCGACGGGAAAGGCCACGCTGTCGAGCGGCGCGCCGTCCGCGTCCAGGCGGATGCCATACACGTCGGTGGCGTCGCTGCCCAAGGTGCCGGCGAGAGACGCCCGCGTGTCGCGCCAGACCAGCAGCCACGTCGTCCCGTCGCCTTCGACCAGCGCGGCCTGATCCTGGGTGCCAGCAGCTCGGCCAACGGTGTCGTCGCCCGGGAGCGGGCTCGAAGCAGACAAGGGGATAGCAGCGAAGGTCGAAGCATGGAGCGCGAGCAGGGTGAGCATGGACCCTCCGCGCCATGCCTCTGCAAGCGTCGTGCCCGAGCCAAAGAGACGCGCCCCCAGAGCGTCAAGGCCACGCCGTGGGCGGTACCGCCCATCAAGCTGGGTGAAGGCCAACTGGCGATTCAACGCGAACACCGACCGCGAACCTCCGATCACAGCCGCGAGGGACGGGCGAACCAGCGCTCGTTGGCGGGTCTGATCCCCGCCCGACACGCCCCTCCCCTGCCCAGGTCGCCGCCGCAGGTAGGCGACCGGTGCCCAGCGGAGGGGTGCCCAGCGAAGCGGTGCCCGAAGCGGTCGGATCGCGACGGAGATGGCCGAGTCGGGCGTCCCCGTGCTCGCGGTCCCTGCCTACACGTGATCAACCCCGCCAGCGCGCGTAAGTGAGAGGTCCCTCTCTCTGCGAACGTCGTGGGAGGCGTCAGCCAGGGCGCTCCTCGCTCGTGCGAACCGTGACGATGGTGCCCGCCAGGTAGTCGCGCACGCACCGCCGATGCGGCCCAAACACCGGCAGCACGTCCATCAGGGTGACGCACAACATCGCGAGCGGGAGGGCGAAGGGCCCCAACGGCGACAACTGACTGAACACGGCTCCAGCGAGCAGCTTCGCCCAGGTCCACGGCCAGCTTCGGAGCACGACGCCGTCCAGGAACCCGACGCGATCCCCCGAGGTTCGTAGGATTCGGATGCTGACCGCCCGCTTCCCGATGGACTGCGACGTCTTCGAAATGAGCACCCATTGGAGGACCGAGAGCGCCAGGAACGAAGACCACATGGTGAGCGTCAACACCCCGACGAACTGCGGGTCCGCGTACGGCGGGCCCTCGCTCGGGGCGGCCACCATGAGCGCCACTGCCGGGCCGAGGAACATGATGGAGAACACCAACACACCATCGACCAGCGCGGCCGCCAAACGGGCCGTCCGGGACGCCAACGGGGGCTCGAACCCAGTAGGGAAGGCGCTCGTGGACGCGGGTGACTCAAACGGATCAGCACGTTCTATCTAAAGGTTCCGGCTGGGCAACGTCGTGCTCCGGGCCGGGCAGACAGCCGAGGCTGCTCGCCGAGATTACCCCATCACGGGCGCGCGCGACCACGTCCCAGGTCAGATCCGGCG